>JAJRUF010000048.1 GCA_024277935.1 Gammaproteobacteria bacterium | reverse complement strand
GAATCGTGATCCACAATTTCAGCAAATGGTTGAATTTGCTTGTCAATATAATAAACCTGTTCGCATTGGCGTTAATGGCGGCAGTTTAGATCAAGCTGTATTAACCCGCTTATTAGATGAAAATAGGCTTTTAGAGTCACCACAAGAGCTTCCTGCTATTACCCGTGAAGCCATTGTTATTTCAGCACTGGAAAGTGCAGCTAAGGCAGAGGAAATTGGTTTAGCTAAAGATAAAATAATTCTTTCCTGTAAAATCAGTAATGTTCAAGAGCTTATTAGTATTTATCAAGACTTAGCCTCGCGCTGTGATTATGCCCTGCACCTAGGCTTAACAGAGGCAGGAATGGGATCTAAAGGTATTGTTTCCTCATCGGCGGCTCTTTCTGTTCTGATGCAACAAGGTATTGGCGATACCATTCGTATTTCATTAACACCTGAGCCAGGTGGTGACAGAACGAATGAAGTGATTGTTGCACAGGAATTATTACAAACCATGGGCTTTCGTTCTTTTACACCGATGGTTATCGCTTGCCCGGGGTGCGGCCGAACAACCAGTGATTATTTCCAAAAATTAGCGCAAGATATTCAATCCTTTTTACGCCACCAAATGCCCGTTTGGAAAGGTCAGTATAAAGGTGTTGAAGAAATGGAAGTTGCCGTTATGGGATGTGTTGTAAATGGCCCAGGAGAAAGTAAAAATGCCAATATAGGCATTAGTTTACCCGGTACAGGAGAAACGCCTGTCGCTCCTGTTTACGAAGATGGAGAAAAAACAGTTACCCTTAAAGGTGACAGAATTGCTGAAGAATTTCAAGAATTAGTAGAGCGTTACATTGAATCCCATTATGGTACCCATTAGTCACTATAGAAGGTTATTAACAAACTATAAGTTGAGCGCGGGTAGTTGTGGGTTGGGTACGCGATAGAGATCGCTAACCCAACCTAAATACCACTTCCTATACAGATATCCCCTCCTCAGCAAGAGGGAGGGGGTTTTTCAAATAGCCTACCTAAGCAGTTAACCTTCAATTGTAGTCCATTTAGCCGCTAATTTTGCTGAAGCAATACCAAAACCAACTCCAAGGACTAAAGAGAAAGAAATAATCAATAAAGGATTACTCCAACCAGCAGCTAATAAAACATCAGCACTTAAAATATCAGGTGTTTGTAGTATATAGCCAAAAGTAGCCGAATAACCTAGTACTGTTGCAGGAATACAAGAAAGCACTTTAAGGTTTGCAGCTAAACAGGAAACGATAACTGAAATTGTGACTACAATGGCAGCCATAAAAGGAAAGCCAAGTGTAGCACTTGCAGGAATATTAGTTAATTGAACAGCTGCATACCAGGCCATAACAACACCAAATACACTACAAATTGCAACATTTTTAGCGGCTTCATCATTACCCCCTAAAGCAAAATAAGCAGCCCATGAAATAGTTAAAGCCCAAATTAAAAATACACCTGCAAGTGGCCCAACAGCCAAAAATGTTGCAAGTCCAGCCAGTACACCAATACTTACAGAAAGTGCAGTAAGACTATTCATATATAAACCCCATATTTATACCTCTTTAAAAAAGATTATATTTTGCAGAGAGGTAATACCACAAAATACAATAAATTAAGTTTTCGTCAGTTGTAGAGCGAACTTTAGTCCGCTCTACAATTGTATAAGCTATGGCTTGTAATCGCTATATTTATTCATTTGCCATACTTTGCTTAATAAAAGCAGAGGTCACAATATCCATCGTCGAGATATGATTAACATACCATTTAGGCCAATCATTAGATACATATTCAGTTAATGCTTTAAAATCATGCGTATTTTGTGACTCACCAATAATTGTCTCCAAGCTTTTAAGCACCTCAAAATGCTCAGTCTGATGACACTGTATAGCTGGAAACTGATATTTTTCCATCATCATATTTTCTCTATCAAAATGTGCTTTAGTGTGTTTCAACCATTGTTCACATAGTATAGAGATTTCATCTTTACTGCCCGTTACTAATGCCGAATGTAAATTATTAACAATACCCAACTCTTCTCGATGCACATCATTCATTGCATCCATAGCAACCTGAGGAATATTATCGTACTCTAAAACAGGGTGATTTTTCATTCCGCCAATCCAATAAAAATAAATTCATTATAAGTAAAGATAAGTAAAATTGCAGTTATATTGTTAAGTCACTTTTAATTCCATTATTTTTTGAAATTCAGATTCAGCAATAATATCCTGATTATCTTCTACGCGGTCAAGATAAAGCAAACCATTCAAGTGATCAAATTCATGTTGAAAAACCCGAGCAACAAAGTCTTCTGCGATAAGTTCTTGAAGTGCACCCTGCTCATCAGAGTAACTAATTTTAATTTTACTGTACCGAGGTACTAAGGCTCTAATACCTGGAATACTTAAACAGCCTTCCCAGTCTTTTTTTATCTTTGCTGAAATACTCTCAAAACTGGGATTGATCATTACAACGGGTTCCATATCAGGTGCTAAAGGGTATCTTTTTGAAGGTCGTGAAGCAATTATTATAATTTTAACCGATTCAAAAATTTGTGGAGCAGCTAAGCCCACCCCATTAGAAGCTAACAGCTTACTTCGCATAACCTTTATAACATTATGAATATTAAGGTTAATAATTTCCACTTGCTTTGCTTGCAACCTCAATACAGGCTCACCTAATTGTGCAAAGTTATCTTTCTTTTGAATGTTTTTCATCTATAATTAATTCAACTGCTGAATAAGATAAGTTATTAAATCATGGAAAAGAACTTGGCTCATATTTTAATTGTTGATGATGAAGTATTAAATTTAGAGATTATTACCGAATACTTAGCAGAAAATTATCAAACCAGTACCGCAGAAGATGGTGCTATTGCCTGGGAAATGCTGGAAAAAAACCCGCACACTTATGATGTAATTCTACTTGATAGAATGATGCCAAATATGACAGGCATGGAAGTATTAGCAAAACTAAAACAACATCCTATTTTACAACACTGCCCCGTTATATTCCAAACCGCAAAAGCAAGTGTAAGTGATGTTTCCAAAGGCTTAAATGCAGGTGCTTTCTATTATTTAACCAAACCTTTTAGTGAAGAAATTTTGTTATCTGTCGTTAAAACAGCCGTTAGCGACAGGCAACGTTATAAAGAAATGCACACCTCTCTTGAGCAAACCAAGCTCACAATGGGAATGCTCACCTCAGCCACCTTTGAATTTAAAAATTTAGAGGAAGCTCGCTCTATAGCCTCCTTAGTTTCTAATGCCTGCCCCGAACCAGAAAAAATAGTGATGGGGCTTACCGAGCTAATGATCAATGCAATTGAGCATGGCAATTTAGGCATAACTTATGCAGAAAAAACCAAACTCAATAAAGAGGGCAAGTGGCTAGAAGAAATTTCTATCCGTTTATTGTTAGCTCAAAATATCAATAAAACAGCGACGATAGATTTTCAACGTCTAGATAAGAAAATTGAAATAATTATTACCGACCAAGGAGATGGGTTTGACTGGAAAACATATATGGATTTTGATCCTAACCGGGTAATGGACTCTCATGGCAGGGGAATTGCCATTGCCAATAAATTAAGTTTTTCATTGCTTGAATACCAAGAACAAGGTAATAAAGTACGCGCATGCCTCCTGTTGGATTAATATTCCATTTATTGCCACCGCCATATGGTGTGGCAATATAGCCAGAATTACTATTTTTGCATACCTTTAAGCAATAGGGTTTGAGCAGTAATAGCTTCCTCCCCTTCTTTTGGCTGTAATTGCAAATAACTCCCATCACTTTGCAACAACCAAGACTGCGTATTATCCTTTAAATAACAATCTATATCAGCAAGGATTCTATCATGTAGTTTTTTATTTTCTATAGGGAAGCAGGTTTCTACTCTACTAAACATATTTCTATTCATTAAATCAGCACTGGCACCATAAACCTCCCAGTTACCCGCATTTTCAAAAGCATAAACGCGAGTATGCTCTAAAAAACGCCCAATAATTGAACGTACCTGAATATTTTCTGAAATACCTTTTATTCCAGGCCTCAGACAACACACACCACGAACAATTAACTGCACTTCAACACCTGCTTGAGAAGCACGGTATAAGGCTTGAATCAACTGTTCTTCTACAACCGCATTTACCTTAAAAATAATTTTTGCAGGTTTTCCTGCTTCTTTGTTGCTAATTTCACGTTCAATTTTAGACAGCAAACCATCATGTAAAGTAAAGGGAGATTGTAAAAGCTTATTAAGTTTAGTTACTTTACCTAAGCTAGTTAATTGAACAAAAATACGCCTAACATCTTCACCTAACTCTTTCTGACAAGAAAACAAACCATAATCAGTATAAACTCTTGCCGTTTTAGGGTGGTAATTACCTGTCCCTAGATGAACATAATTACGTAAAATTTTACCTTCCTTTCTAAGTACAAGACACATTTTGGCGTGCGTCTTATACCCCACCACCCCATAAACCACATGTACAGCAGCCTCTTGAAGTTTTGCAGCCAAGTTAATATTTTCTTTCTCATCAAACCGGGCGCGCAACTCAATAACAACAGTTACTTCTTTTCCTGCTCTTGCCGCTTTAACTAATGCATTAACAACCGGCGAATCAACCCCCGTTCTATAAAGTGTTTGCTTAATAGCTAAAACATTAGGGTCAACAGCCGCTTGCCGAATAAACTCAACCACGGGCAAAAAGGATTCGTAAGGGTGGTGTAATAAAATATCTTGTTTTTTTATCGCATCAAATACATTTTTCTTTCTTCCTAACTGAATTGGCGAATAAGGTTTAAACGGAGAAAATTTAAGGTCAGGGCGTTCAATCAAACTATAAATAGCCTGTAAACGACTTAAATTAACAGGCCCTTTTACCTTAAAAATACGCGCAGGATTTAATCTAAAGCGTTCTTTTAAAAATTCAATTGTTTGCTCTGGGCAACCTTCATCAATTTCCATGCGTACTTCATCACCATAATTACGCATAACTAATTCACCCTCAACGGCATGAAGCAAGTCATCAATGGCATCATCATCAACAAAGAAATCACTATTCCGTGTGACTCTAAATTGATGACAGCCTTTTACCGTCATACCATTAAATAACTCATTAACAAAGGCATGAATAACTGAAGACAGAAAAACAAAATCATAAGTACCACTATTTGTTTCATCTGCCGGCAACTGAATAATACGAGGTAAAGCACGAGGAACTTGTAAAATAGCTCGCCCACTATTTCGACCAAAGGCATCCTTACCGGTAAGAGAAATAATAAAATTTAAACTTTTATTTAAAATACGAGGAAAAGGGTGCGCCGAATCCAAGCCAACTGGCGTTAAAATAGGCAACAACTCCTCATTAAAAAATTTCGACAGCCATTTTCTTTGCACATCTGACCATTTATCACGACGAATAAATCGAATACCCTGTTCTTTTAACTTAGGAATCAGTATCTCATTAAGGACATGATATTGCTCATCAACTAATTCATGCGCCTTAATACCAATATGCTCTAGTTGTTCATTAGGTGTTAAACCATCAGAACTACACGCAATAGGATCTATATTTGCCATTTGCAAAACACTGGCTACTCGTACCTCAAAAAACTCATCTAAATTAGAACTGGAAATACATAAGTAATTAAGGCGCTCTAACAAAGGAACATACTCATTTTTTGCTTGAGCTAACACCCGCACATTAAATTCTAATAAACTTAATTCGCGGTTAATATAATATTCGGGTTTTTCTAATTCGTTGATTTCCATTGCTATAGTATCTAACAGTTGATTCTCGTTCTCGATTTGGGTTACCTATGGGGTATTGATAAATAAATCTTAACATTTTAAAACTTAATTATGACAGATTAATGTCAGAATATATTTTCTTGCGTTGCCTTGATGAAACAAAATGGAATCAAGGTTTATCTAAGGCTCTACATGTTTCATTATTCTGTTACCTTTGGGTAATCCGCTATATTTTTAAAATAAGCTTCTGTCACCAAACTAACAGAAAAGTTAACACTAACCGGTTTGGCAAACTGTTCAGTAAAGAGCCGCTCAAACTGTTGCAATATATGGCTATCAGGTACTTGTGTCCCCATTAAATCAGCACTGATTCTTAAAGGATTTCCAAGTCTAACTTTTATATTACGTAATTGCTGTTGCTGCCCCCCGATATGATAGTTTTGACTTAATAATTGCGTTTTTATGGTCGCAACTTCTTGCATATTAGTAAAAGATAAATATAAAGGGATAGAGATAACAGATACCATCAATACTGACAACACAATACCTTTTTTAGCCCTGGAAAAAGGTGCAAAACCTAACACCATAAAGGTTAAACCAGCAGCCATAATAATACCGGTTAAGTTGGTTAAAAATAATAACATTGCCCCGTAAAACACATCAAAATTCCACCAACCTATCCCCACACCTGAAACACACAAAGGAGGCACTAAAGCAACCGCTATAGCGACCCCCGGCAAACTTTTAGCAATATTTTCTCTGGCATTTGCCAAGGCACCCGCCACACCAGAAAGCACAGCCACAAGCAAATCTAACGTAGAAGGATGTAAGCGCCCTTCTATCTCGTTGGTAATTTCCTGAAAAGGCAGTAACAAAGCCATTAAAGCCGATAACGATAGGGCAATACATATCCCAGTAAATAAGGTGGCAAATGAACCTTGGGTTAAATCATTATTAGAGCGTAAAAGCCCCATAGATAAAGAAATAATGGGGGCCATTAAAGG
>JAJRUF010000047.1 GCA_024277935.1 Gammaproteobacteria bacterium | reverse complement strand
TTGCCCACCACATTTGCTACAAAACATATCAAATCCTTCTACATATTCAAGGTATGTACCAGTATAATTCAACACTTTAATGATGGATACTAAAAAAGAGGATAAGATATTGCCAAAAGCGAGTGATTTAAAACAAGGGTCAGCGATAGATATTAACGGTGAACCTTATGTCGTAAAAAAAATTGAAGTCAGAAACCCCACTTCTCGAGGAGCCTCTACTTTATATAAAATTCGTTTTGCACATATGAAAACCAAGCAAAAACTGGACGAAAGCTATAAAGGTGATGATTTCCTTAAAGAAGCAGACTGTTCTAAATTAATGGTGCAATATTCTTACCAGGATGGTGAAAGTTATACTTTTATGAACCTTGAAACTTATGAACAATACACCCTTAATGCTGAAGATATAGAGGGGCAAGCCCAATACCTTACCGAAGGCATGGAAGGTATTCTTATTCTACTTTTAGATGACTCACCTCTAGGAATTGAATTACCCACGACTGTTAGCCTGGAAATTGTTGAAACTCCACCAGCAATGAAAGGTGCAAGTGCGACTAATAGAACCAAACCAGCTCAACTTACAACGGGGCTTGAAGTTCTAGTCCCTGAATATATTGAAACGGGAGAAATTGTTAAAGTAAACACAGATACCGGCAAATACATGTCCAGAGCATAAACTTTTACATAGCTATATACAAAACACAGGTTGATTAAAAAAGTAAGCATTGTAGGGTGGGCATCGTCCACCATAGAAGCAACTTATAACAGTGATTGCGGACTAAGGGAGTCTGAAGAAATAAAGCTACCCATCTCGCTGGCCTTTTTGCTCCTGACCAAACGATCTCAATCGTTGCGTAGCCTGCTATGCGTCTCTTGAGGTCGTTTGGTCAGAAACAAAAAATCTTCGCAATATGGGTAGCTTTATTCCATCAAACTCCCTAAAGCCCACCCTACAATTTTCAAGCAGTGATAAGTTTATGGCCATAAAATTTTACTTAACTACACTCTTAATTTATCTATATGCCTCAAAATATTTTAAATATTCACCATTCTAGCGTTATTGTTAAAGACACTCAGGCATCACTTAAATTCTATTGTGATATATTGGGCTTAAAACAACTTGAAAGGCCGCCTTTCCCTTATAATGGAGCCTGGTTGGACTTGGGATTGCAACAAGTTCATTTGTTAGAACTACCTAATCCTGACCCAACAACAGGAAGACCTGAGCATGGCGGTAAAGATCGTCATATCGCTTTTTATGTGCGTAAGCTTGACTTGGTAAAACAATCTTTAGATAAAGGTAAAGTAACTTATACACTCAGTGCATCAGGCAGAAAAGCCCTGTTTTGTCGGGATATTGATGGTAATGCTTTAGAATTTATTGAAAAACCAGATTAAAGCTCAACCGATAAATTTATGACAAAACCACCGTTAAAAAGTAACTACAAGCTTGTAATAAACAACAAGGATCATATTGAACTTCAGTTATCAGGCGACTGGGTTATTGGTAAGCTATTGCCTGATTTAAAAAATGTGGTAGAGAGTTTACCTGATCTGCATAACTCTCAACCATTTTCTATTACCGGCGATATGCTTGGAAAGTGGGATAGCCGCTTAGTCTCTTTTATTTTATTACTCACTGAATACCTGGCTAAGAAAAATATTAAGCTTAATATAAGCACTTTACCCACGGGTGTACAAAGTCTTATACAACTAGCCACAGCTGTACCCCTAAGAAAAGATGCCATAAAAAAACATGACTCCCCTTCTATTGTTGAACAAATTGGTAGCAAAGCACTTGATACGTTTTCTGAAGTAGAAAAATTTGTCAACTTTATGGGTGAAACCTGGTTAAGCTTTATCAGGTTTTTCCATGGCAAAGCACGTTTTAGAAAACAGGATTTCTGGTTAATTGTTCAACAATGTGGTCCCGAAGCACTCCCTATCATCACATTAATTAGTTTATTAATGGGGTTAATACTAGCTTTTATGGGGGCGATTCAATTACGCCTGTTTGGTGCTGATATTTATGTGGCCAACCTTGTTGCTATTGGTATGTCACGAGAGATGGGTGCCATGATGACAGCTATTATTATGGCGGGACGCACAGGTGCTGCCTTTGCCGCAAAACTCGGCACCATGCAAGTCAATGAAGAGATTGATGCCTTTAAAACCATGGGAATTGCTGCCATGGATTTTCTGGTCCTACCTAGAATATTTGCCTTAATTCTGATGATGCCAATACTCACTCTTTATTCAAATGTTATTGGCATATTAGGTGGCCTTTTTGTCGCCACAGGCATGATGGATATTTCTTTTGTTGAATACTACCTGCAAACAAAACAATCTATTACCTTGGTTGACTGGTCTACAGGGATTTTTAAAAGCACTGTTTATGGCTTATTAATTGCCGTTATTGGCTGTATGAGCGGTATACAATGTGGTAGAAATGCTTCAGCAGTAGGCGATGCAACCACTCAAGCTGTGGTTAGGAGTATAGTCATTATCATTGTTACAGATGCTATCTTCACGCTGTTATTTGAAAGTATGGGGATCTGATAAATGAGTAAGCAACCTCATATTATTGTTAATAACTTGACCATGGCCTATGGTGATTTTATTATTCAACAAAACCTGAATTTTACCGTTAATGAAGATGACATTTTTATCTTAATGGGAGGGAGTGGTTGTGGAAAAAGCACCCTATTACGTCATTTGGTTGGTTTAAAGCAGCCTGCAAAAGGCACAGTATTTTATCGAGATACTAATTTCTGGCAAACAAATATACAGCAACGCAGAGAAATTATGCGGCAAAATGGTATTCTTTACCAAAGTGGGGCTTTATGGAGTTCTATGACCTTAGCGGAAAATATAAGCCTGCCTTTAGCAGAGTACACAGATTTAACACCCGCTGAGATTAAAGAACTGGCATCACTAAAACTAGCTTTAGTTGGCTTATCAGGCTTTGAAGATTATTACCCTTCTGAAATCAGTGGAGGTATGCAAAAACGAGCAGGCTTAGCCAGGGCTATTGCCTTGGACCCAAAAATTCTTTTTTTTGATGAGCCCTCAGCCGGATTAGACCCCATCAGTGCAAAATTACTGGATGATTTAATCCTAGAATTACGAGATAGTCTTGGAGCAACTATTATTATGGTCACTCATGAACTGGCTAGTATTTTTGCCATAGGCAGTAATGCGGTTTTTTTAGATACCGATTCTAAAACCATGATCGCCAGTGGTGCACCTAAAACTTTACTTAAAGAATGTACAGACTCAACAGTTCAACAGTTCCTTACCCGTGGAAACACAAGATAATGATATAAGCTGAATGATGAATAACAAAATTAACCCAACCTTAATTGGTAGCTTTATTCTTGGTGGCTTATTGCTACTTATTATTAGTATTTTTGTTTTTAATAATGACTCATGGTTTAGCAAAAACCAAAAGTTTATTGTTGTTTTCACCGAGTCAATTAACGGACTCAGTATTGGAGCACCTATTAAACTTTATGGCGTACAAATAGGACATGTTATAGGTATTAGTGTCGAACGAGACAAACAACATAACAAAACCTTAATTCCCGTCATCTTTGAAGTCGATCATAATAAAATAGCCAACTACCTGGATACAACTCAATCAGACTGGAGCCATACTGAAGTTGATAAACTTATCAATGCTGGTTTACGTATGCAACTACAATTAGGTAGTCTTGTTACCGGTCAATTATTTATTGAAGCTTTATTTTTACCTGACACAGCAATCATATTAAATGGTCATTCAACCTACTTAAAAGAAATCCCCTCCGTTCCCTCAAATAGTGCTGAAATTCAACAGGCCCTTAGAAATGTTTTAGAAGGTACAAAAACCATCAATATAGCTGAGTTACTAAGTGATCTACAAAAAACCATTGCAAATATTGAACAAATAACAGGCTCTAAACAAACACAAAGTACTTTAACCGCACTTAATGGCAGTATGCTAGATTTACAACAGATACTTAAAACCCTAAAACAAGATATTGGACCGCTTAGTCAAGATTTAAACAAAACAGTTAATAATGCAAATAAGCTACTAAGTACTATCAATAATAATGTTGAACCTTTATTAGAAGATAGTAAAAACATTGTTTCTTCAAGTAAAAATACTTTAGAATCGATAAATTCAACATTAACAGATGTACAATCATTAGTCAGTGATAACTCTCCCATCAGCCAAAGTTTACAGTCTGCTCTGGAACAAATAACAAAAGCTGCTAGATCAGCTAAAAACATGATGAATTACTTAGAGCGCCACCCAGACGCACTACTTTTTGGCAAAAACCTAGATACTGAAAGTGAATAAAAATGACATTTAAAACAGTATTTTTAATAACCAACCTGGCTTTGTTTATACTCGCTTGTAGCAATACAGCCAAGACAAGTTTTTATCAGCTACAAGCTATAGACACAATCAAACTAGATAGCAAATCTCAATTTAAACAGCCAGTCATCCTGTTAATTAATCCGATTAAATTCCCAGACTATTTAGACCATCCACAAATAGTCATTAGAGAAAACCCGTACAAACTACAATTAAGTGAAAATCACCAATGGGCTGAACCTTTAAAAAATGAATTTAGTCGTATTTTTATTGCCAATATCAATCGCAGAATAGCCCCAGGTCGTACTATAGATTTCTCAGAGCGCAAAAATATAAAACCTGACATTCATTTATCAATAAAAGTATTACAGTTAGATGTAAGCACCCAAAAGCAAGCCGTTTTATCTGTAACATGGGCTTACTGGAAGGCTAATACCCCCCAAAACATCCATCGATTTAATAATATTTTTGAACACCCTGTTAAAGAGACAAGTTTCGAATCAAAGGTTGCAGCACAAAGCTTAGTTATTGCACAGTTTAGTGACTATGTTGTTAACACATTATTGGCAAGTAATAAGCACTAATAACAAGACTTTTTTTTGGGGGGGTAGTTTACCGAGCTATTAAGCTATACCACACACATCTAAAGGTTGGATGGATGACAACCTTGACAACAGCTAATTCTCAACTATATTAATAGATTAAACATAAAAAAAATTAGTTAATGCATTTTATGGTAAAACAGACCCTTTCTGCTCTCTTACTACTCTATTGTTCGCTCTCTAATGCAGGCGACTATACACTCGGCAATGGCTACGATATAGGTCCTTGGAACTTAAGTGGCTACAGTACTATTGAATTGCATGTACCCACGCAACAGCAAAAAAAAATTAGCCTGTTCCTAGATGAAATAGCCGTTTTTGGGCAGGCTCGACTGTTTCAATACCTAAATCCTTTTTTTGAAATTGAATACGCCAACCAACCCCTTTATACAGAAGGCAAAGGAGGTTTTCCCAAGGCTGGCAGGTTCGACCTAGAACGGGTTTATAATGATGCCTTGGTTACCAGTAAGCTAACCTTTCGTCTTGGAAAGATGCTTGCACCAGTGGGAGAATGGAATCAAATACATGCCAACCCCTTGGTTGCGACAGAAATTCGCCCACTAACAACTTACTTAAATTTTTCCGAATTTGTCACAGGTTTTTCCTTTATTTACAGTCCCGAAACTGAATGGCTCCCCGATATAGAGCTTTATTACCAGCCTTGGACTGAATTAATTCCCAAAGGCATTAAATCTCGCCCTGTCCGTTATAAAAATGTCAGTGGTATTCATTTACAATATGGCGATGAATTTTCTGGTCAAATTGCCTTATCTATTCAACATGCCGAACTCACCACTCGAAAAGAACGCCAAACTGTGTATACAATTGATGGAATATATGATTTTGAGTTTATAAAATTAAGCTCACAAATTTTTTATGCCTCTATTTATGGCTCTGAAATAAAGCGCCGACACAATAATGAGTGGGGTGGGTATCTACAACTTGTCACTCCTGTAACGGAACGCTGGGCTTTAGTTGGGCGTGGAGAGACTTTTAAACAACGCGATGCGATTGAATCACAACAAAATGCAGTTTTTGGTATCAATTACCGCACATACAGTACTGTTATTTGGAAGCTTGAATATGTCTTGCATAGGGGGGCTGACTTGGGTATCAATGAAGGTGTTTTTGGCTCATTTGGGGTGATGTTCTGATGCGTTCACTTTTATTATTATTTTTATTAACCAGTATTCAACCTGTTCTTGCTTCAGAAAAAATCACCTTAATCGCACATTTATCGCCTACTCTTCTCCGCTACCCTTTATCTCCCAAAAAACTCAAAAACATTTATTTGCTCAAACAACGTAATTGGTCAGATGAAACACCAATTATTGTTGTTACGAGAAGCGCAACATACCCTTTGCGACAGAAATTTGAGCAGGTCTTGGGACTTAACAGAAAAAAATATGCCTTGTACCTTAAAAAAATGCATTATAAAGGTGTCCATTTACCTCTTATTCAAAATTCTAAACAAGCGGTATTAGATTTTGTGGAAAATGTACCCGGTACCATTAGCTACATTGAAGGTGTTGTACCAAGTACCTATCAACATATAAACAATATAGGAGAGCTTCAATGAATCAGTCAAGCCTCTTTCGCCAACTTTTTTTGAGTTATGGGCTGATTTTTTTAGTTGTTATTGGTTTTCTATTCGGAATCACCTCTTTTGAATTATCAAAGTATTTAAAAAACCGCGCTTACGAAGAAATTCACTTTGCCTCCTTGGCAAAGCGTAATGCGCTGGAAGCAAAGTTAAATCAATCGCTGATTAACCTTAAATCCTGGGCTAGCCTGGTAGTAATGAATGATTTTATAACGAATGATATTGACCTAAGAATAACTCGCACTCTGGAAAACTTTAAAACATTACATCATTTACAGGGTCATCTCTATGCCTTATCACCCACTGGAAAACTTATTGCAGCTGATATAAAAACCCCCATACAGATCAATTTTAATTTATATCTACCCGCCATTAAAAAAGAACAGCATTTGATTGATAAACACACTGACCCAGTAACCCATAAGCCCATCATTGCTTTATGGCAACGAGTGTATGCCAGTTTTGACCCTAAACTTCCAATAGGCTATTTGGTCATGACTTATCCTTGGAAAGTGATTACATCTTCACTTGACTTGCCTACATTGAATACCAATATTCTGTTATTTGATCAGAACAACAAACTCTTAAATAAAGGTCAAATAGCACCCCAATTAATTGAAGATATTTTAAAAATCGTTTTTCGTATTAGCACAAATGTACAAAAAAAGAGCACGCCTGAACTCACTTTTGAAAATAAAAGTTATTTTGTTGTCGATTTAGACAATAGTTTAAATTTTCCACAGACCCGTTTATGGTACTGGGTTTCAATCACTGATTCCAAGCAATTTTATGCTCCAGCTCAGCGTGTTTTAAAGATGAGTGCACTGCTTGCCGGGGTCATTATGTTATTCGGCTTGTTCGTCATTTTTTTGTTGAGTCGAAGAATCAGTCATCCCATACAACGCCTAACCCGTACTGCCGTTGATATTTCATCTACACTGGATTTGTCAAAACGCGCGTCAGTGACTGGTAATAATGAAATTTTTCAAATGGGCACTGCCTTTAATTCTATGTGTTCTAATTTGGAAAAATCCTGGAAAGCCAAGAAAAAGATCACTCAAGAATTACGCTCAATCAATCAACTTTTAGAACAAAAAGTTTTAGACCGCACAGAACACCTTGCCTGGCAAGCGACTCATGACCCATTAACAGGTTTACCCAACCGAGCATTGCTATCAGAAAGACTGGAACAGGCCATTGTCAGAGCTCAACGCAGTCAACAGATGCTTGCTATCCTGTTTATTGACCTTGATGGCTTTAAGTCTATCAATGATAATTATGGTCATGCCAGTGGTGATTACTTACTTGTAGAGCTTGCCAGTCGTTTTTTATCCTTTATTCGCGAGCCTGATACCATTTCTCGCTTGGGAGGTGATGAGTTTGTTATTTTGATGCACTTAGAAAAGCTAGAGAATCTCAATGCCCCACTGGAACGCTGTGTTAAATTAATTAATCAGCCTTTTATCACTGAAACCGCTCAACTTAATGTTTCTCCCAGTATCGGTGTGACTATTTTCCCCAATGACCCATCTGATTCAGACACACTGATCAGGCATGCTGACCAGGCAATGTATCAAGCCAAACAAAAAGGTCGCAATCAAGTTCATTTTTTTAATATCCAAATGGATAATCAGATTCATGCCGAACTTGCTCA
The DNA here is from genome assembly GCA_024277935.1 of Gammaproteobacteria bacterium. Classification (GTDB taxonomy): domain Bacteria; phylum Pseudomonadota; class Gammaproteobacteria; order Methylococcales; family Methylomonadaceae; genus QPIN01. The sequence continues at coordinate 13,333 of JAJRUF010000047.1, read as the reverse complement.
GCGAAAAGAAGTTAATGTTGCGCTGCAAAATGAGCAGTTTGTTTTATATTATCAACCGCAGGTTGATCTTCAAAGTAATACTGTCGTTGGTGCTGAAGCCTTAATTCGCTGGAATCACCCGGATAAGGGACTGGTATTTCCCGATGATTTTTTACCTGTTATTGAAAATACAGATCTGATGATAGATTTAGGCCGCTGGGTTATTCAACACGCCTGTCAACAACTTCACAATTGGAATAGTCAGGGGTTGATATTAAAGCTCAGCGTCAATATCGGCTGTTGTCATATTCAACATGCTGATTTTTTTAATGAACTGGTTCAGTTTCTAGCGGCCTATCCCGATGTTAAACCTGAGCAACTGGTGCTAGAAATAACCGAAAGTGCCGCTATTCATGATTTTGATACCGCAAAAAATATTTTACAGAGTTGCCATAATTATAATGTCCGTATAGCACTGGATGATTTTGGAACCGGATTTTCTTCGCTGACCTATTTACGGCAACTACCTATATCCTTTATAAAAATTGATAAAAGTTTTGTTATTGATATGTTGCACGACTCTGATGACATGGTGATTGTCAAGGGAACTATCGCTCTGGCTAAAAGTTTTAAACAAGCTATTGTGGCAGAAGGCGTAGAAACTCAAAAGCACTATGATGCATTAAAAAACATGGGTTGTACTATTGGACAGGGTTATGGCATAGCTAAACCATTAAGCACAGATAAGTTTATTCTTTGGGTTGAATCACACCATGACCTGCAAAAGGCGGCCTCCGGAATAACAAAATAGTAAGCCTTTGATTTTGTTACTCTCTGATTGATGGACGAGAGCGGCCTTATTCACTACTTACCTACTATATTTTAAATAATATCTAAAGCAATAAAAATTATGAATAACTTTACTATAAAATCAAAATTATATGCTCTTGCCACCTTTATTTTTGTCTGTTTGCTGTCACTGGCTGCTCTATCAAACTATTCATTTTCCAGAACAACTCGCTTGAATAACACACGTTTACTGTTACAAAAAAGTACCACTGATATGCTAATGCTAAGAAGAAATGAAAAAGACTTTCTGGCTCGATTAGACCTTAAATATCAGCAACAGTTTAAAAACAATATGGCAATATTACTGACAGAAATCAATCAAACATTGAGTAATATTCGTTTAATGAATTTGCATCAGGGGTCTTCTAGCTCCTCACTAATTCAAGATATTCAAGCCTATCACTCTGCCTTTAACGATCTTGTTACGCTGCATCAGAAAATTGGTTTAACTCCCAGTTCCGGTTTACGAGGTCACCTGCGTCAAGCTGTCCATCAAGCAGAACATGAATTAAAACAACTCAAACAAATCCAGTTAACCGCAGATATGTTGATGTTACGCCGGAATGAAAAAGATTTTATGTTACGTAAGCTACCTAAATATATTGCTAAATTTAATCGAAACTATGCTATTTTTATGCAACATTTACTGGCCTCTGAACTGAATCAGCAAAACAAGACGCTCATTAGCGATAAAATGAAAACCTACCAGGCTGGTTTTATAGCATTGAGTCAAGGCTATAAACAGTTAGGACTCACACCACAATCTGGTTTGCATGGAAAAATGCGCAATACTGTCCATAAAACAGAAACAATATTTAACGACTTAAACCAGACGCTTACAAACAAGTTAACTCAAGAGGAACAGCAAATCCAAATGCAATTTCTGCTATTATTTGGGCTAACTCTGTGTCTGATTATGGCACTTCTGTTAACCATAACTCACGCAGTTAATTCGCGTATGACCCAATTTAAAAACCATTTGGCAGATATTGCTTTAAAAAAAGGAGATTTATCAAAGACCTTAAAGTTAACGGGTAATGATGAAATTACTGAAGTAAGTAAATTATTTAACCAGTTTATTAGTAATCTTAAGACAGTTTTTCAACAAATACCTCAATTTTCTGAACGCCTTGAACAGGCATCCAATGATAATGTAGCTGTTTCTGAACAAACCCTTCAATTGTCTGTTGCTCAACAAGAGGAAACAGAACAGATTACCTTAGCGATGCAACAAATGCTGATTGCCTCTAATGAAATTACAGAAAATATTCATAATGCAGCCAATTCTGCTGAAGAAGCAAATAAATCTGCACAGAAAGGCAAAGATGCTATTCAATCTGTAGATACATCTATTAATTCCTTAGCAGAAAGCCTTAAAGAATCCACTGAGGTTACCAAAAACCTGGAAAAAGATAGTGCTAATATCAGCATGGTTTTGGAAGTTATTCAAGGTATTGCAGAACAAACCAACCTGCTTGCTTTAAATGCAGCCATTGAAGCAGCTCGTGCAGGAGAACAGGGGAGAGGCTTTGCCGTAGTTGCAGATGAAGTAAGGACACTGGCTCAGCGGACACAAGATTCAACTCACCAAATTCAATCCTTAATTGATAATCTGCAAACCAATGTTAACAATACGGTATCACTTATGCAGGAAGGCTCCACTTTTGCCACCGCAACAGCAAAAAACAGTACATCAGCTATTCAAACACTTGATGAAGTAAGCGATTCAGTTAATAAAATATTTGAACTAAACACCACAATTGCCAGCACTGCTGAAGAACAGACTGCGGTTTCAAATAACATCAACAAGCATGTTTTAAATATTAATGAAATGACTAAAGATGCTGTATCTCACTCAAATATCGTTAATCAGTCGAGTCATAAAATTAAAGATATTGCTGTTGATATTCATTTATTAACCACTAACTATAAATTTTCATAATTAGCTATTGGTTAATTCAGATAAGCAGCTCACTGCCATTGACTTAAGGAAAAATCGTAGGATGTGCCGAGGTACGAAGTGCATCTTTGTATCATTGATGCGCTTCCTGTCGTTAGCGCTTCCTGTCGTTAGCACACCCTACGTGAAACACTTAAGTCAATCGCAGTGAGATTTAACCGGAAAATCATAAGCGCATGACCTGCCTTTGATTTAGCGTCTCCATCGTTGAGAAATATAGTCTGTGGCTTCTTCAATATTCAATTCCCTAGTACCGCCACCTGTACGTAAAAAAAACTTGGCATCTTTATTCTGTTTAAAAAAAGCAGGGTGTGATGAAGGGTTGACAATAAGTCTACAAACATATTGTTCATCAACAAAATGAAACATTACATGAATATACTGGCAAAAACGTGCACCTAAAGTAGACGCGACTGTTGTCATTAATAACTGCTCATAACCATCACTATCTTTTCTTCGTAAGGTTTTAAAGTCCTTATCTAAACCAATAATTCCCCCATTATCAGCGACACCTATTAACAAAGTTCCACCTAAATAACTATTTAAAAACCCTGCAAGTGTTTTAATAACAGCTGTTTCAATATTTTTATTAGTGCATTCTTGTTGATAATCCCAACGAAAAGATGATTTAAACTCAAGTAATGGCCCTTCCCCTTGCTTTATCGAGCCTTTTAAATCACGTTGTAATTCTGCTGTTAATTGTTCAATTTGAGCTAGTTTTTTATGTAATTTTCCATAAACCCAAGCTAAAATCACTCCAAATCCCATCCCAACTTTGGCAAGAAACCAAGTTTCTACTGGTGTATGTCCTTGTAAAGAATTTATTAAACGCTCAAAAATATAATTAAAAGCTGTTTTATTCTCTACGCCATGTTCATGGAAATAGATAAAATCATATAAGGGATATAGAATAATTACCCCTGCAATACAACCAATTAAAGCGGCAGATAAATACAACTTCAATTGCATTTTTAATAGCCGTAACAACAACAAAATATATCTTTTCATATAAAATTATACATGGCTATGTACAAACCATAGAGGGATTAAAAATAAAAGCTAAACTTTGTAGAGCGGACTTTAGTCCGCTATAGAGACTCGGTTGTTTGCGGACTGAAGTCCGCTCTACAATTATAGCCAGTGGATTGTTAAGGAGTGAGGATTTAATAATACCCGAGAGCATTATGTAGGGTTTTGGTTTCACAGCTTTCTATATATTAAATTTATTCAGACTTTATAGAAATTAACCAATAACTAATTCCAAGTGCTAATACAACGGCTGCAGAAGCAAAAATATACAGGGGAGATAGCTCTTTAAAATCAAACACTATCACTTTTCTGGCTATTGCCATTAGGGCCGTTGCAATCACTAATTTAACCGGTAAAACATCATCTCTTATATAAATGGTAATATTTATAAAAATTTCTATCGCAATTAAAACAGCTAGAAATGCACCAAAAGTTGCAAAAATATCTGAAATATTAAGCAAATACAGTGGAGGAGTCATTAAGCGTTGATAAAGCATATAAATCACATCTCCAACGCCCCAAATAATGACCAGCGTCATTAGAATAGCCAAAATTTTAACCGCCAGTCTAATGCTTACATGTAGAAATTTAATTAATGGATCTTTATGTTCATCAGGTAATTCTACATGCTCGGTATTTTCATCTTTATTATGCTGTTCCATATTTAACTCTTAACTAGCAGTCTCTTGTTGGTCCAATAAACTTTGCAGAGCATCCTTTTGTAAAACTTTATTATCTACTTTTAAATATGCCGTACTTTCTTCAATATGTATGGTTACATCTTCAACACCTTCAATATCGAGTAAATCAACGGCAAATTGTTCAACTTGATCGGGTCTAGTATTTGTCAGTGAGATCAGCATATTGGCTAAATATTTAGGTGGTTTCATAAATAAGGCCACTATCGTCCAGGAGCCTGTGGCTACAGCAGAAAACAAGAAAATAGTTTCAATACCCACTTCACCATGAAGCCACCCTCCTACAGCACCACCAACAAAAGCCCCCATAAACTGAGAACTTGAATAAGCCCCCATTGCAGTGCCTTTTAAATCTGCCGGTGCTGTCTTAGAGATTAATGACGGTAATGTTGCTTCTAATAAATTAAATCCACAAAAAAATAACCATAAAAAACCAATAAGACCAACTAAATTATTAAAAAACCAAAACAAACCAACATTGGCCAACATTAAGCTTATAATTGCTCCAATAAAAACAGCTTTCATTTTGCGTTTTTTTTCAGCAATAATCACAAAAGGGATAATCGTTGCCATTGATGTGACTAAAACAGGAAGGTAAACCATCCAGTGATCTTTAGGGGCTAAACCCGCATCTCTAATCAATAGAGGTATAACCACGAAGCTTGCTGTTAAACATAAATGTAAAACAAAAATACCAAAATCAAGCCTTAATAAATCAGGGTTTTTTAATACATTAAAAAACTGTCCAGGAACTAACTCAGCATCACGGTGGACTATCGACTTTTTAGGGTTTGGCACAATAAACAAAACTACAAAGATAGCTAATGCCGATAAAATAGCAGTTAACCAAAAGATACTTGAAATCCCAGCATAAGCTGCAATAATAGGGCCTAAAGTAATAGCGACTCCAAAAGAGATTCCAATACTGGCTCCAATAGTAGCCATTGCTTTTGTACGATGAACTTCTTGGGTTAAGTCAGCCACCAAGGCCATAATCGCTGCAGCTATCGCCCCACTTCCCTGTATTGCTCGGCCAATTAACACCCCATAAATAGTGGTAGAAAGTGCCGCAACAATACTGCCAGCAGAAAATAAAATTAAACCGATAACAATTATTTTCTTACGTCCAAAACGATCAGACAATAAACCAAACGGAATTTGTAAAACTGATTGAGTTAAACCATAAACACTAATCGCTAAACCAATTAATACAGGTGTTGCACCTTGCATTTGTTCAGCAAATAGTGACAACACAGGTAAAATCATAAACAAACCTAGCATACGCAAGGCATAAATACTGGATAATGACAGTGTGGCGCGCTTTTCTAGTGCTGTCATTGGGCTGGTAATGTCCTGTATCTGTGTCAAAACTTAACTCTCCTCTGTTTTCTATTAATTATATTGTAACTTGCGTTGCTATTATGGGCTAAAAACACGTATATTATCAGGTTCTTTAACCATCAGGAATTCTATATCGTGGACACAATCAGTATTCGAGGCGCAAGAACCCATAACCTCAAAGATATAGACCTTGATTTACCTAGAGATTCCCTTATTGTTATTACTGGACTATCCGGTTCTGGAAAATCTTCTTTAGCTTTCGATACTATATATGCGGAAGGTCAACGACGTTACGTAGAGTCTTTATCGGCTTATGCCAGACAATTTTTATCCATCATGGAAAAACCTGATGTCGACCATATTGAAGGGCTTTCACCTGCTATTTCCATTGAACAAAAATCAACTTCTCATAACCCCCGTTCAACAGTGGGTACTATCACCGAAATATACGATTATTTAAGGTTGTTATATGCCCGAGCTGGTATTCCTCGCTGTCCAGAACATAATAGTTCTTTAGAAGCCCAAACCATCAGTCAAATGGTTGATCAGGTTTTAGCACAGGCTGAAGGGGAGCGTTGGATGCTACTTGCTCCTATTGTCAATGACCGTAAAGGTGAACATGCTTTATTAATGGAAGACCTGCGTGCTCAGGGTTTTATCCGCGCCAGAATTGATGGTGAAATATTCGAATTAGATGAGCCACCTACATTAGACCTAAAAAAGAAACATACCATTGAAGCCATTGTTGACCGCTTTAAAATTCGTCCAGATATTAGTTTACGCTTATCTGAATCATTTGAAACTGCATTAAGACTTGCTGATGGTATTGCTATTGCTACCAGCATGGATAGCGGTAAAAAATTATTATTTTCTGAGCGTTATGCCTGTCCGGAATGTGGTTATAGTATTACTGAACTTGAACCGCGTATTTTTTCGTTCAACAATCCTAAAGGTGCTTGTCCTGGCTGTGATGGTTTGGGTGTTAAACAAGACTTTGACCCTCAACTTGTAGTGCATAATGCTGATATTAGCTTATCAGGTGGCGCGGTAAGGGGATGGGATAGACGAAATGCTTATTATTATCAAATTATCTGTTCTTTGGCTGAACATTATGGCTTTGATACAGAAGCTCCTTTTTCTGAAATACCGACAAAGATTCAAAAAATTATTCTTTACGGGAGTGGAACTGAAAAAATCAACTTTCAATATACTTCAGGTACAGGAAAGAGACAGATTAAAAGCCACTCATTTGAAGGGATTATTGCCAATATGGAACGTCGCTACCATGAAACTGAATCACAAATGGTTAGAGATGAACTATCAAAATATCTTTCTAAAAACATCTGTGACCAATGTCAGGGTGCACGGTTAAATACCGCAGCACGGCATGTATTTATTAGTGACAAACCCTTACACAAGCTGACTAGCTTACCGATACAACAAGCACTAGAATTTTTTAGCTCTCTACATCTTCCAGGACATAGAGGTGAAATTGCTGAAAAAATTAACAAGGAAATTCAGGAACGCCTAGAATTTTTAGTTAATGTCGGGCTTAATTATTTAACCTTAGATAGAAGTGCAGATACTTTATCCGGGGGTGAAGCACAACGTATCCGTCTGGCGAGTCAAATTGGTGCCGGCTTGGTCGGTGTCATGTATGTATTAGACGAACCTTCAATTGGTTTACACCAGCGTGATAACCAACGGTTATTAAATACATTATTCCGCTTACGCGATTTAGGCAACACGGTGATTGTAGTTGAACATGATGAAGATGCCATTATGGCCGCTCAGCATGTTGTTGATATTGGCCCAGGCGCTGGTATTCATGGTGGTGAAATTGTTGCTACCGGCACACCTGAAGAGATTAAAAATAACCCAAACTCTTTAACGGGACAGTATTTATCAGGAAAGCAGTCCATTGCCATTCCAAAAACCATCACCGCTATTAATAAAGACAAAGTGATTACCCTACATAATGCTCGAGGTAATAATTTAAAAAATGTCACTATTTCTTTCCCGATTGGGCTAATAACTTGTGTTACTGGGGTTTCAGGCTCTGGCAAATCAACTTTAATTAACGATACCTTATATCGCTATGCAGCGGCACACATTAATAAAGCCAGTTGTACCCCAGCACCTTGTGACGACATCATTGGCTTAGAACAGATCGACAAAGTAGTTGATATTGACCAAAGCCCAATTGGTAGAACGCCGCGTTCTAATCCAGCGACTTATACAGGTATATTTACTCCCGTCCGTGAATTATTTGCCGCCACCCATGAAGCCAGGTCACGCGGCTATACACCAGGGCGCTTTAGTTTTAATGTTAAAGGTGGACGCTGTGAAGCCTGTAAGGGCGATGGTGTTATCAAAGTGGAAATGCACTTTTTACCCGATATTTTTGTACCCTGCGATACTTGCAATGGCAAACGCTACAACAGAGAAACATTAGATATTCGTTACAAAGGTAAAAGTATTAATGAAATTCTAAAAATGACGGTGGAAGATGCTGCTGATTTTTTTAGCCCCGTACCTGTATTAGCAAAAAAATTAAACACCTTAATTGATGTTGGTCTAAGCTATATCACCTTGGGACAAAATGCCGTCACCCTTTCTGGTGGGGAGGCTCAGCGCGTAAAGCTGGCTAAAGAACTGTCTAAACGTGACACCGGTAAAACTTTATATATTTTGGATGAGCCCACCACAGGACTCCATTTCCACGATATAAAACAACTGCTCACAGTATTACATACTTTACGTGACCATGGTAATACCATCATTATTATTGAGCATAATTTAGATGTTATCAAAACAGCAGATTGGATTATTGATATGGGGCCAGAAGGAGGAACGGGAGGGGGAACATTGGTTGCAGAAGGTACGCCAGAAGAGGTGGCAAATCATAAAACTTCTTTTACAGGGCATTATTTAAAGCCTGCTTTAAGGAAAAACCAGGAATAGGCGTGGTTTTAAAAGTAGAACCATTATAATCATCACTCACAGTTTAATTAAAATAAGGACTAAAGCCCCTTCTACAATTTTAAGCTATAGTTTATGAAGAACTATAAATTCATAAAAGGAGAATAAAATGAATAATTGTGATAAAAAAAATACAGCCTTATTTTGTAATATATTGTTATTAAGCATGCTCAATGGTTGTGCCTCAACACCTGTTAACCCTGATGATCCATGGGAAGACTGGAATCGTAGCGCACAAAACTTTAATGATGATTTTGACAATGCCATTATGAAACCCTTAGCTAAAAGTTACCTGTTTACCACTCCAGAACCGGTTGATCGCGGAGTGACTAATTTTTTTAGTAATATTGATGATATTGGTGTATCCATCAATAGTTTATTACAGTTTAAATTTACTCAGGCAAGCATGGATTTGGGCCGTTTTATAATTAACTCAACAGCGGGTATTGCTGGGTTTATGGATGTAGCAACCATGCTTGATTTACCTAAACACAATGAAGATTTTGGTCAAACTTTAGGGTTTTGGGGAGTACCATCTGGGCCTTATCTAGTGCTTCCCTTTTGGTGGCCTAATTCACCTAGAGGTACAGCCGGCTTGGTAGGTGATGCTTTAATGGACCCTCTTAACTATACTGTTTTTGCTGGTTTTGCAGTGAGTGCTGCCAGTACGGTTGCAGATGTTATCGATGTTACTGACAAACGAGCTGGATATATGACATCGGGAAAGATTGTTGAAGAAGCTGCTATTGATCGTTATGAATTTATTAAAAACTCTTACTTACAATATCGTGAGCATTTAATTAACGATGGTAGTATGTCAAAAGATGATTTATTAGATGACTATGAAGATGAACAAATACCAACATACAAACTTGAACTCTATTCACCTACAGAAAAATAATATTATAAATCTACATATTGTAGAAAAGACTAAATGAAGCGGACTGAAGTCCGCTCTACAGCACTCTATAGCCTGAGTGATAAGTCTTTATTCCTTCCTATTTTCTAACTGTGTGGTTTTGCAAAAGGCTCATTAAACAGTATATTTAAATTTTCTTTAAACCTATAAATGGATTATAAAAATTAGGATCGACAGCCACTAATTTAGCTTCCTGATGACTTTCCTGCATAATTTTTTTAACTAAATCCTCAGATGCTTTTTTGACATAAATTAAAATCAAATATTTTCCTGCATCTATCTCTTTATGAAACAATGAGATTTTCTTATTTTCTGTCGCAATACCTGTTATCCCTCCCTCCCAAATTCCAAACATAGTAAAAAAACCAATAACAGCAATATAAGCAATATTAGGTAGTCCTGAGCCAAATATACTTGTTGCATTGACAGTCACAGCGGCTAATATCCCAGCTAATACCCCAGCCACCCCACCAAGAGCAGCATAACGCAGAATATCCAGTCGTTCCAGATAGTTGCTTGAATGAATTTTATCTTTTTGAAGCCCTGCTTCATCTTTACTCAATACGTGGATAAACCAATCTTTTATACCTACCTGTTGTAAGTCCTTAGCAATTTTATCGGTACTCTCAAGGGTGGTCGTTAAGTAATAAAGACATTTCATAACAGCTCTCCTGTAAATAATAATTGACGTAAGTAAGTGTTTAAAATTACGCTAACAATTTGAATTAAAATATTTTTGGAAGTGAGGCTTTAACCTCGCAAGGTTCAAGTGAGGCTAAAGCCTCACTTCCAAAAGTTAGAATAAATATGTTACCTACTTACTACGTTTGCTACGTTACAATATATTTTGATTTAAAATTGCTACCTTTTTATTTAGCATACACCCTATTTGTAATACCCTGCAAATAAGCTTATCAGTTAACAATTAGCCCCGTCTCCAGGTATGAAATTTCTCCACCCAGCGTAATAAGCCTTCAGGAGCATGTTGTTTTTTCCACATACCTGCCACATATTTATTAGCTTCTGCCATCGTAGGATAAATATGAATTGTGCCTAATATTTTATTGAGCCCCAGCCCATGCTTCATTGCTAGTACAAATTCTGCAATTAAATCACCGGCATGTTCGCCGACTATGGTTACCCCTAAAATTTTATCTTTTCCTGGTTGAGTTAACACTTTGACAAAACCATGATCTTCTCCATCAGCAATGGCACGGTCTAATTCATCAATACCATAGGTGACAACTTCATAAGGAATATTTTGCTCTTTTGCTTCTTGTTCATTTAAACCCACTCTAGCGACTTCTGGATCAGTAAATGTAGACCAAGGAATCACTGAGTAATCTGTCTGAAATTTCTTAAACTGCCCAAATAGAGCATTAACTGCTGCATACCAAGCCTGATGAGCCGCAGTATGCGTAAATTGATAGGGACCAGCAACATCTCCACAAGCATAGATATTTGGATAGTTGGTTTCCTGAAACGCATTGGTTTCTATAGTTTTTCTAGGTGATAAGGCTATCCCCATCTCTTCCACCCCATAACCTTGCACATTCGCGGCACGACCAATAGCCACCAGCACTTGATCAAATGGAATCTTGACTGACTGCCCTTCATGCTCGGCAATCAATATTTTTTCACCTTTTTCGATAATAAATTCTTTAGCAGTATGCCCTACTCTTAAATCAACTCCTTCCTGTTTAAACTGGTTCATAACCGCTTCTGATACTTCAGGGTCTTCACGAATCATAATTCGTGGTAACATTTCAATTTGAGTAACATGACAGCCCAATCGAGCAAAGCTTTGGCTTAACTCACAACCAATAGGCCCACCACCTAATATTAATAAACGTTTAGGTTGTTCTCTCAGTTCCCAGATATTATCTGAGGTTAATGGGTTAACTTTATCCAGACTTGGTATGGGTGGCACAAACGGGTGCGCTCCAGCAGCAATTACTATCGAGCGTGTCGTTATGATTTCAACACCTTTATCTGTTTTAAGCTCTACTTCCCAAGGTGAAATAATCTTTGCTGTAGCTTGTACAATATTTACGCCTAATTCAGTGTAACGTTCAACTGAATCATGAGGCTCGACCGTTTTAATAACACCTTGCACGCGTTCCATGACATCCGCAAAATTAAAATCAGCACTCGCTTGTTTAATACCAAACTCTTTATGTCGATTTAGATGTGATAGCCACTTAGCTGAACGAATTAATGCTTTTGAAGGGACACAGCCTGTATTTAAACAGTCACCCCCCATTTTATGTTTTTCGACCAGTGTTACTTTAGCTTTAACGGCTGCTGCTATATAGGCTGTAACCAGCCCACCTGAACCGGCTCCAATAACAACAAGGTTATTATCAAAGGTTTCTGGTTTATTATAATTTTTATACACTTTCTTGGCCTGTATTGTAGAAACAATTTTTTTAGCGATAAGAGGAAATAAACCTAATAAAACGAATGATCCCAATAAAGCTGGAGAGAGAATACCTGAAAGAGACTCAAGTTTAGCTAACTGAGTACCGGCATTAACATAAACAATAGTGCCGGCTAACATACCAAGCTGACTTACCCAATAAAAAGTTCTCACTTTTAAGGTGGTTAATCCCATAGTCAGGTTAATCATAAAGAACGGAAACACAGGAACTAATCGCAAGGTAAACAAATAGAAAGCACCATCGCGAGCAATACCTTCATCTATTGCTTTCATCCTCGAAGAAAACCGAGATTTCACTATATCTCTAAATAAAAACCGGGCGGCAAGAAAAGCCAGTGTTGCACCAAAAGTTGAAGCAAAGGAGACAATAATAGTCCCCCAGAACAAGCCAAATACTGCACCACCTAATAAGGTTAATATAGCGGCTCCTGGTAAGGATAAACCAGTTACTGCAACATAAACTAAGCCGTAAATAATAACAGCTAAGCCTGGATGAACACTCCGATATGCCTCAATGTCACCCTGTTTAGCTTTTAACGCATCTAATGTTAAATACTGTTGCAGATCAAACATAAAAAATGTTGTAATCAAAGCGACAATGATAATTAATATACTTATTTTAGATACTTTCATAAAGCATTCCCTATCCGTTTAAAAAGGTTAAACAAAATTTTCTTATTAAAATATTTTATCCTGTGCATTTGTCGTTTAAGATTAACATTACTTACAAGAGATGAGAAAAATGCTAGTCATTTCTTTATTCAAAGCGGCTATTAACTTAGGAAGGAACAGGTATTATGTAGGGTATGCATTGCATACCCTACAACAATATTCCGTATTAAGTGGGTAGCATTAAATCAAGATAAATGCTATTTTTTACCCTCGACTACCCTTTACATATTCAGCCGTTAACTCATGCTGGGGTGCTTCAAAAACTTGCTGACACCGACCAAACTCAATCAAACTCCCTGCTCGCTCTTTAACCCAAAAGAACCCTGCATAATTTGCAATACGTCTTGCTTGCGCTAAATTATGTGTCACTATTACCACAGTATACTGGCCCCTTAGCCGTTGAACCAGGTCTTCTACAACGCCTGATGAAATAGGGTCTAAAGCACTACAAGGCTCATCCATCA
>JAJRUF010000046.1 GCA_024277935.1 Gammaproteobacteria bacterium | reverse complement strand
TTGAGATAAGCGAGTAGGGTCACCAATTAAAGTTGTTGGTATGGAGGGGGTAATATCAAAAATAAGCTCAATATTTTTTTCTTCACATGAAAAGCGGAATAAGTCCCCCAGTGTTTCAAAGGTGTCATCAAGTTGAAAATTAACTGATTCTAGGTGTAGTTTGCCGGCTTCAATTTTAGAAAAATCAAGAATATCATTAATAATAGTTAATAATGACTGGCTGGCATTTTGGATTTTTTGTATATAGTCTTGTTGTTGTGAAGTCAGTTTGGTTTTTAATGCTAGATATCCTAAACCTACGATAGCATTCATAGGGGTGCGAATCTCATGGCTCATATTAGAGAGGAAATCACTTTTAAATTGGTTTGCATGCTCTGCAACTTGTTTAGCTTTTTCTAATTCAATTTCAGCTAATTTAGTGGCTGTAATATCAAAAATAGCCCCTTGTAAATGCACGGCTTGATTTTTATCATTATAAAGAGCCAAACCTTTTTCATGAATCCAGCGAATTGAATTGTTTTTATGGATAATGCGGTATTCTAGAGTATAAGGTAAATGTTGCTCTATGGCAGTTTTTAGCTTCTCTTTAATAAGCGTAGTGTCATCAGCGTGAGTAATCTTATTCAGGCCTTGCTGATGGTTTATAAAAAAGCTAGTGGGGTAGCCGGTAATTGACTCGATGGCATCTGTAAGAAAAGAAAGTGTCCACTTTTGGTTAAATTTATACTGATAAAAGGTACTCGGTATATTGTGAATAAGAGAACTAAATTGTTGCTCACTTTTTTTAAGCTTTTGTTCGGCTATTTTGCGGCGAGTAATATCTGTTCGAATGGCAATATATTGATCTAACTTACCCTGAGGAGTGAATAAGCCAATAATGGTGCTATCTACCCAATAGATACCACCATCTTTAGTTATATTACAGACTTCATCCCGCCAGGGGATTCCTTTTGAAGCTTGGAGAAACATATTTTTCCAAAAAGATCTGGGGTGAAAACCTGAGTTCACAAGGCGGTGATTTTTACCAATCAGCTCTTCTCGACTATAACCACTGACTAGGCAGAATTGATCATTAACATAAGTAATAGTCCCTTTTACATTGGTTATTGCAACAATAGATGAGGCATCTAAGGCAAATTTCTGCTGTTCTAATGCAATATGGATGTTTTTTTGTTCTGTAATATCTTGCTGTGTGCCTATTACGCGTGTGGCCTTTCCATTTTCAGTATTAACCGTTGAACCTGTTGATCGAATATGTAGATAATGCCCCAACCTATGGCGTAATCTAAATTCATGTTGGTAGTGTTTAGAGCAAGCAGTTATATTTTTTGTTACAAAATTTAGTGCAGTATCTTTATCATCAGGGTGTAATAAGTTTTCCCAAGTGAAATGTGTATTTTTAAACTCATTTTGCTGGTAACCGAGCATTTTTGAATAGCCAGGGCTAAAATAAACCTCATTGGTTTTTATGTTCCAGTCCCATAAGCCTTCTTGAGATGCATTCATCGCAAGCTGGAAGCGTTCTTCACTTATTCTAAGGGCTTCTTTCTGTCGCCTAATTTGCCATAACCAAAGACTAAAGATTAAAAAAATACCGCCAGCAATGCTAATAATCTGCCAAAGTAAAGCTTTGTCAACTTTATGATCAAAACGAATAGAAAACCATTTCTTTTTATAGGCATTTTTTTCTTTCAAAGTAAGGGTATCAAGTGATTGTTGAATAATATCAATTAATTCAGGCCAATCTTTTCGTACAGCAAAAGCTATGTTATTACTGAAAGACGTGGGTGCTGCAACTTTTATATTATTGATCCCTGACTGTAAAATAATATGACTTGTTGTCGCTAGGTTACCCATATAGGCATCGGCTTGACCTAAAGATAGTTTAGAGAGGGCTTGTTCTGTACTATCGACAACAATAAGTTGTATTTGGGGGTATTTAGTCGTGAGAATATCATAATTTGCATAATTTCTTTCAACGACTATTTTTTTATCAAAGAGGTCATCAATACCCGTAATTATTGTCGAATCATGTCGGGTAAATATAACATAAGGAAATTTAAGGTAAGGTTGGGTGAAATTAAGGTATTTTTCACGTTCAGGTGACCTTGATATTGCCGGCAATATATCTATATCATGGTGTTTGATTTTTTTAACCACCTGACTCCAGCTTAGATTAGCGTTGTAACTTGTTTTTATCTGGAGTGAATTTTCAAGGTAAGCCACATAATCAGAGGCAATACCTTGATAGGTTTTTTTTTGCGGGTCAATATATTCTATAGGTGCCCACGCTGGGTCAACGCCAATACGCATATTTTTGTGAGCCTGAAGCCAAAGCTTTTGATCCTTTGTAAGCTTAACTGAAGTGCTTTTTTTTACCTTATAGTCAAAAACAACCCATTTTCTAGAGATTTCTCGGCGTGAATTTTCTGGTATAGTGTCAAGTCCTTTTTGCAATATGCTGTGTAGTAGAGGGAGGTCTTTATTAATCGCAAAGGCTAATTTAGATTTTTCGGCCGATAAGCGACTATCTATTCTAAGATTGGTTAAAAGATCCTTTTCTATAAAGTAACTGACAACAGCCAGGTTCCCAACATAAATATCGGCATTTCCTAAGGAGACGGCTTGTAAAGCTTCTTCATTGGATTTGACAAATAAAAAGGATATATCAGCATGCTGGTTTTTGAGTAATTCATGGATATAGGTGCTTTTAGGTAAAGCCACTGTTTTTTTTGTGATTTCTGCTAATGAGTTAATGGCAGGTTGATCTTTACGTGTTACAAAAACGGTATCAATTTCTATATAAGGACTTGTAAAATTTAGGAATTTACGTCTTTCTGCTGTATTGGATGCACAGGCCAGCATATCCAATTGGCCTAATTTAACCGCATGGATAACATTTTTCCATTCATCTGCCGTTGTCGAGAACCGAACGTTAAGTATTTTAGCAAGGAGTTTAAGGTAATCAGACGCGATACCTTGATGCTTTCTTTCGGAATCGACAAAATCAAAAGGTGGCCAGTTTTGATCAACACCTACAGAAATAACGGGGTGTTGGGTTAGCCAGGTTTGTTCTTCGATTGTTAAGTGTAATGCTTTAGGTGCTGAGAAAAGTTGACCGGAAAATAAAGCTAAAATAACTAATAATAAGCATATTATGGGGATGGATTTTAGATGTATTTTTCTCTGCATATTAATCAGTCAGGTGAGGATAGTTTAACTTAACAAAGAGGGCGAGTTTTGTTGCTCTAGTGCTTGACGAGCTAAATGGGTTTTTATTCTTGCTAATACGGTTGATGGAACAATGGGTTTATTTATAAAATCAACAGCTCCATAATCAAAAGCTTTAGCTTCTGAGTCCTGGTCTGTATTTCCGGTTAAAAATATAATAGGAATTTGCTTCCATTGTGGTTTTTTTTGACTTCAATACAGGTCTGGTAGCCATCCATTTCTGGCATCATAATATCTAACAGAATCAAATCAGGTGGATTATCCGCTATTCTTTTTAAGGCTTGCTCACCACTTTTTGCAATATAAAGTTTATATTGGTCTTTAAGTAGATCAACGAGAACATTAATATAAAAACGTTCATCGTCAACAATTAATATTTTGTTATCTGTATCCATATTAAAAGGATAGTTGTTTTTTATATTTATACTACATATAAATCACAGCTTATAAAATTGTAACGTGTTTGGCTGGGCCAGTGTCTCTATCGCGCAACCCAAACAACAGCACAGGTTCTAATTTTACCTTTTAATATTCCCTGCATGTAAACCACATTCTTTTTTAGTAGCATCTTCCCACCACCAGCGCCCTGCGCGTTCATGTTGATTAGGTAATACCGCACGCGTACAGGGCTCACAGCCGATGCTAATAAAACCTTTTTTATGCAAATCGTTATAAGGTACTTGGTAGGCCTCTATATGATCCCAGACTTGGGCAGAGCTCCAGTTAAGTAAAGGGTTGAATTTTATTAACTGTTTTTCATCACTGGAAAATGTAGTATCAATTTGTACTTCAGGAATTTCATTTCGTGTATCTAGGCTTTGGTCTTTACGCTGACCAGTAATCCAAGCATCAAGTTGTGATAATTTACGTTTAAGTGGTTCTACTTTGCGGATACCACAACATTGATGGTGTCCATCTTGATAAAAACTAAATAAGCCTTTTTCTTTAACAAAAGAGTCTAGTGAATGACTTTCAGGTGTTAATAATTCAATATCAATTTTATAATGTTGTCTTACTTTTTCAATAAAGCGATAAGTTTCAGGATGTAAACGGCCTGTATCTAAAGAAAATACTTGAATATCTTTTCTTATATTAAGAGCCATATCAATTAGCACTACATCTTCAGCACCACTAAACGAAATAGCAATATTATCAAAGCTTTCTAATGCGGCTCTTAATATACTACGTGGTTTTTTGTGGATAAGATCTGCCTGAATAGTTTGGATATCAAAAGATGTCATATTTATAATTTAGTTAGGATTTTATTTTTAACATTGAGCAAAATATTGCTTTAAAAAGTCATCAAAAGCAAGCGTGTCATTAGCTTCAATCTTTTGCTGTTTGCTATGTGATACCTTGGCCATTTGATCAAATTGCTGTGTTATTAGCTTATCTAGCCTATTTTGTTTAAAGTGTTGCTTATGTTGTTCTGAGGTTTTTAAGCCAAAACAGCCAAAAGGTTGTTGCATTGATCTCATCTTTTGCAGTATTTTAGCTGAAGGTGTTAAATCTGAATTTTCTACTACTTCAGTTTGTTGCTTTAATGCTGTGCTATAAGGTTTATCTGCTGAGTCTTCATCCAATATTTTACACACTGTTTTCATTGAGCTTAATATCTCTTTAGCCCATGTTTTTAAAACGATATTCTTACCATCTTTATTGAGTTCTAAGCCAGGTTTTCTACCAAAATGTGCGACAGATAATTGATTGCTATTGTTTATTTGTTGTTCCTGTCCGGTATATTTTGAACTATCTTGTAGTAAGCAAGTTAATAAAAAAGCTTCAATAAATCTTGAGGTACTTTCATTAATCCCAATGGTGTTAAATATATTTAAATCTAAGGAGCGGATTTCTATATATTTAACACCACGACGTTTTAACGCTAGTGTTGGTTTTTCACATGATTCCGCAATTTGTTTAGGGCGTATGGTGCTATAAAATTCATTTTCAATTTGTAAGATATTTGCATTAAGCTGCCTATATTGTCCATCAACTTTTACCCCAATTTTTTCATATTCAGGATAAGGCGTTTCAATAGCATGGCTTAAACTTTCAACATACCCAGCTAATGAGTTGTAATCAATTTCTAAGTCAGCCTGGTTTTTGCTTTTATAACCTATATCACTCATTCGTAATGAAGTCGCATAAGGGTGGTAAACGGTAAACGGATCAAATTCATCAAATTCAGCAATTAAATGCGGTCTACTTTTAAAAAAGTTTTTACAAATAGCAGGTGATGCGCCAAATAAATATAGAAATATCCAGCCTTGACGTTGAAAATTCCTAATAAGATCAAAATAGCTTTCTGAAATAAAATCAGTGAGTGCTAGGTTCGACTGGCTTTGCTTGTATAGTACAGGCCATAGAGTTTCAGGTACTGAGTAGTTAAAGTGGATCCCGGCAATAGCCTGCATGGTTTTGCCATAGCGGTAGGATAAACCTTGTCGATAAGCATGTTTCATCTGGCCTATATTAGATTGGCCATATTCTGCAACAGGAATACTTTCATCACCATTAATACCGCAAGGCATACTGGCTGAAAGTAGCATTTCATCACCTAAATGATCATAGGTATATTGATGAATAGTATGCATAAACGCTAGTGTTTCAGTTATTTGTGCAAAAGGAGGCGTGATAAATTCAAGTAATGCTTCTGAATAATCAGTGGTGATATGAGGGTGGGTCAGCGCAGAGCCTAAAACAGATGGGTGAGGTAATTGAGAAATATCACCTGCCTTAGAAATACGTAAACTTTCTTTTTCGATACCTTTTAAGCCTCCAACAAGTAGATGTTGTTTATTTTGTTCGAGTAAATAGTTAAGTTTATTTGATTGTAAGGTATTTAAAGTTTTCATAAAGAGGCGTTAGCCCAGCTGATCTTGATATAATCGACCTATTATAATAGGTAATGAACAATTGGAGTAAATTATCAATACTGAAAAAAACACTTCTTCAGTGCTTCAAGCCGAAAAAATTCTGAAATCGGTTTTTGGTTATGATGAGTACAGAGGTCAACAGCAAGATATTATTGAACAAGTGATTAGTGGACACGATGCTTTGGTGCTAATGCCTACGGGTGGCGGTAAATCATTATGTTATCAAATCCCTGCTATGGTGCGTTCTGGTGTTGGCATTGTTATTTCTCCATTAATTGCTTTAATGCAAGACCAAGTAACAGCCTTGCACCAATTGGGTGTGAAAGCGGCTTTTCTTAATTCCACTTTATCTATGGATGAAGCTCGCCTAATAGAGCAGCAATTACAACAAGGTGAACTGGATTTACTCTATATTGCTCCAGAACGTTTAACCTCTAACTGGACACAAGCTTTATTCCAAAGGATTAATATTGCTTTGTTCGCCATTGATGAAGCGCATTGTGTTTCACAATGGGGGCATGATTTTCGAGTCGATTATTTACAATTATCCCTATTACATGAAAAATTTCCAACAATTCCCCGGATAGCTTTAACGGCAACGGCTGATGAAAAAACCAGAGAGGAAATAGTTAAACGCTTGGCATTAGAGCAAGCGCATTCATTTATTAGTGGTTTTGATAGACCCAATATACGCTATCAAATTGTACAAAAACAAAATGCTAAACAGCAGTTGCTCAATTTTATTAGAGCCGAACATTCGGGCGATGCTGGTATTGTCTACTGCTTATCACGAAAAAAAGTTGAATCGACGGCTGAATGGTTAGTGGGAAAAGGAGTCAATGCCTTACCTTATCATGCGCGCTTGCCTAATGATGTTAAGCAACGAAATCAACACCGTTTTTTAATGGAAGAAGGGATAGTCATTGTTGCGACCATAGCATTTGGTATGGGAATAGATAAACCTAATGTTAGATTTGTAGGACACCTTGATTTACCCAAAAGTATAGAAGGTTATTATCAGGAAACAGGTAGAGCAGGGCGTGATGGTCAGCCAGCAAATGCTTGGATGGCTTATGGTTTGCAAGATGTTATCACCTTACGACAAATGTTAGCAGGCTCCAATGCTGATGAGCTACATAAACGGATAGAATTGCATAAGCTAGACTCAATGCTAGCGCTGTGTGAATTAGTTAGTTGCAGGCGACAGGCCCTATTAGCATATTTTGGTGACGAGTTGGAGCAAGGCTGTGGTAATTGTGATACCTGTTTAGAACCCGTGGAGACCTGGGATGGAACTATAGCTGCTCAACAAGCATTATCATGTATTTATCGGACTGATCAACGCTTTGGTGTGACGTATTTAATGGATGTGCTGTTAGGGAAAGATAATAAGAGAATAAAAAGTTTTGGGCATGATAAACAATCCACTTTTGGTATCGGGAAAGAGTTAGATGAAAAGCAATGGAGGTCTGTCTTTAGGCAACTGGTTGCAAAGGGTTATGTTGAGGTTGATTTTGAGGGCTATGGCGCTTTTAAATTAACAGAAAAATGTCGACCTATATTACGCAGTGAACAAACCTTGATGTTACGCAAAGATATTGCTCCCGAGAAAGGAAAGCGTAATAAGTCTGAGAAAAGAGCGGTGGCTGCCGGTAAAAATAGTTTGTTATGGGAAGCGTTGCGTGCAAAACGTAGGGAACTTGCAGATGAGCAAGATCTGCCTCCTTTTGTGATTTTTCATGATGCAACATTAATGGCGATGATCGAGGAAAAGCCTGCAAATTTAAAGCAAATGAGTTACATCTCTGGAATTGGAGAGAAAAAGCTGGACCTATATGGTGAAAAATTTCTACAGGTGTTAAGTGAATATGCAGAGATGGGTTTACCTGATACAGTCGCTGAAACTGTTGCTTTATTTAGATTGGGCTATACGGTAGAAAAGGTGGCTAAACAAAGACAACTAACCGAAGGTACGATATACACTCACTTATCCCAAGCTATTGAAGATGGCAGTGTAAAGCTAACAGATGTTATTGATTTGAGTGAAGGTGAAATTCAGCAAATAGAAGACGCTATTATTAATTTACCCGAAGAGCAAAAAAATGCATTAAGACCTTTGTATGAGCTATTTGATGAAGCGTTTAGCTATAGTGTATTGCGTTGTGTAAGAGCAAATTTACAAAGGTAGAGACAATGCATTGCGTCTCTACCTGCCGAAGGACTGCCTTGACCTTAAGGAAAAACCGTAGGATGCACTGAGGTACGAAGCGCATCTTTGTATCATTGATGCACTTCCTGTCGTTAGTACATCCTACGTGAAACGTTTAAGTCAATGGCAGTGACCCGCCGTAGGGGTTAAGGTTAGTTTTCAGAAAGGTGGTAGCTAACGCCCCCCCTTTATTGATAACAGCCGTTCAACCCGCTGGTGTGCTATCGCAAAGTTCACCAGCTTGCCTAGTGGAACTTTGGGTTATTATTACTTTGGCAGTCATCACACTTTATTTTCCTCTACGTGTCTTCACAGAAGGAGATAACAAGGTGTTATTCCTCTTCCTCAGTATCTTTTAATGAGCGAAGAAATAACCCAGTACCTCCCATGGACAAGACCAGAATAACAATTAAATCAAAGGCACTCATGGTGGTAAAACTAAAATGGATAGAGGCAATAACACCAAAAATAAGTGCTGCAATTGAGCCAAGGGTTAAAATCCAGCCTATTATATTTTTGCTGTTAAAGAAAATAAAACCGACCCCAAAGATAAAGGGGAACATAATAGTGCCACCTGTTATGCCATAATTCATTCCATAGGCAGATACGTGATAGAGCCTTGTCCCTGCTCCGAAGCTTGAGGTAATAACAATAGAGTTAAGCAATAAATAAAACCCTACGCACATCATTGTTATTCCTAGAAAGAAATGACCAATGCCCCCTGATGTTCCACCTGCTCCTTTCATTTTTGCCCTCTTTTTAGTTAATCTTAGCGGACTGAAGTCCGCTCTACAAAGTTTTTCTATGCAAACAAACCTACAAAGGTAAAGCCAATACCTATATAAATAGCGGCTTCAATTGAGCCTATGGCTACATTAGCTTGCTCGCCTACTTCCTCGGCAATATTGACTTTGGGTAATAAAATATGGCGCAATATGATGGATAGTATGGTTTGTGAAATAAAAATTACAACAGCCATAATAACCCAAGCGAGGACAGAATATATTAATAGGCTAGAGTCATAGACGACAATACCTGATGTAGCTGTTATGGCTAAGGCTACACCTAGGCGGTGGCCTGAAAACCGAATAGCTAAAGCAATATTATTACTTTTAATTTCACCTTGTAAGCTTTTATTGGTATTTTTATGACGGCGATTAAACACTGTAGTACGATAAAGGGTGGCTAATAATAAAATAACTTGTGAAATTAAAAAAATGCCAACAACAACGGCTAAGCCTATAAATGTAGAACCATCAACCCAGGTCATCGCGGCACGAATAATAATGGCTGTCGCAATAAGGTTAAAAGCGTCAACGACACCGGCGGCAACATTTCCTTGCATAATCTCAGCATGAATAGATATTTGACGTAAGCCAATTTTATCAAATATTTTTCGGGTTAAGCCCATAAAAATCATAGCGGAAATGCCATAGCTAACCATAAGTGTAATTTCTTCAACATAAGTAGTCCCTGCATCTCCCGCAACCACTCCCATCATTAATATGGCGACGGCTATAATTGCTCCTGCCAAAGCAATACCTGCTGAAAAATTATCATGCTGAGCTAATAGTTCTTGTAAAGAGATACCAGCAATAGCTGAGGATACTAGGCGTAAAGCGGCCATAAACCCCAGTAAAATAACAAAATCAATCGCATAATAAGTTAACGCTGCATCGCTCAGCATAATCATTTGAGTTAAATTTTCCATTGTTTAAACCTTATATTGTTATATTACTTGCCGCCAAAACGAGAGCGGCTAATACTGCTACGAGAACTGCTACCAAAAAAACTAGAGCTACGTTTTGGTGAAGTGCTTGGTGAGGGCTTGTTGCCAAAAAAGCTAGAGCTACGTTTACTGGTAACTTTTCCTGCATGTCGCCCTCCTGCATCTTGTTTACCTTTAAAATAATTTGTTTGGTTGGCTCTTTGGCGGCTATAAGTACTGATTCGTTTACGGCCTTTGACTGAGCCATATTGTTTTTTTGGTTTGGTGGCAGGAGTCATGCCATTTTTTCGCATATTACTATTATAGCGTGCAGTTTTTGCTCTATCAGCACTGCTTCCATAGGTGTTTCTGCCATAATCCTGATAGTAAGAGTAATGTGAACGAGTATTCCAGCTGTTATAGCCAATAGGTGAGTGATTATAATAGCCACCACCAAACAGGCTGTTAAAAAAAGCATATTGCCCATACCAGTGCCAGAAGGAATTTCCTGATTCTTGCCGATATTCCCCATAATTTGGATTGCCTACTAAATAGCTACCTGGGGTAATCATTTCCCCACGAGCATAAGCGGCCTGACTCTCTTTAGGAATACTGATGGTATCTAACTGGCCGTCAGACAACTCAGCCAGGGTATTGATTAAGTCAAGCAGGGCATCATTAAAGACAGTAGGGTTAGCTCCCATATCTATTGACATCAGTGCTTGGGTGGCTTTTTGAAATTGCTGCTTATTTTCAGGTTTTCTATTAACTTTATTTAAGCGGCGTTTTAAATCCAGGTATAAAACACCCTTTTCGGTGGCATCTTTTGCCAGCGCATCAGCTACAGACTTAAACTCAGGTTTTAAAGCGGTTAGTTTTTTTGCATAAATAGCAACAATTTTGGCATTAGTAAGCTGTTTGTTGTGGAGTTTACGTCCCAGCTCATCGAGATTTTGTTGGACGGTTGAATAATTTTGTTCAATCTGTTTTGCATAATTATTACCACAGGCTGTTAGCAATAGTAATAAACAGGCTATTAATAATGATTTAAAATATTGGTAAGCCATTGTTTTCCTCATTTTAGAAGCATTAAACCAATGGCATGATTTAATGAATAAATTTAAATAATTTTTGACAGAGCTTGTTGAATATCCTGGTTTGTTACTGGCTTATCATCATTTGTCATGACAAATAAACTCCTTGTTGTTATTTTAGTTAGGGCATGTGGGTTAGTAATACATAGACCTGTATCTGAATCAATATAAGCGACGGCAGTGCCAAAGTCTTGCTGTATTAATTGACAAACGATATCTTTCCAGCTGATATTATTAATATCTACCTGAAAACGGAGGTATAAATCGCCTTGAGAAGAAAATAAATTTTCAATAATTTGTTCAGCCCCTGGAGCCACTAAACCACGAATTAACATTTCAGGATAAGCGCGGATAGGACGAATAATAATATTTGCTCCTGCTTGCCTAAAGCGTGAGCGATTATCATCATCAACACATTCTGCTAATATTAGAACATCAGCTCTTAACTTTAAAGCCTGTAAACGGTGCAAAATATCAAAGGTACGGCTATCTGACTCTCGGTTATCTTCTTGTTTGGCTAGAATGATAATATATTTTACTTTACTCACATTAACCGCTAATAAATCTTCAGTCACTGTGCCACTGCCAGTATAGTGAGCTAGCCCAGCTGTACGCGCTAATTGGTTGGGTAAGCCGGTAGGGAATTTTGAGGTTAATATTTGTACAGTGTGTGATTGTAATCCACTTAAGTGAAGATGCTTAATTAAACGGATGAAAAACTGTTCACCTTTTTGCGACGGTGTATTGATGATTAAAATATGATCTGACATGTTCCACTTCCAAAAACCATGCATTTTTTTAATGCGAGTATTTGCACGATAATCAAAATAATCACCCGCTGTTTTAGCTAAGATAAAGATACCACAGAAATACAATAAAATAACGGTCGCAATTTTACCTAATGACGTACTTGCACTTATATCTCCATATCCTGTGGTTGATAAGGTAGTCAGCGTTAGCCATAAGCCATCTTGCCAGCTAAAGCCTTCAAGTAGAGTCATTAAGTAAACATGTAACGCAATAATGATTAGCAACAAGATAATCGAATGTATTAATGCTTTTTTTAAGTTATCCTCTTCAAATGACAGCTTATTATTGCGTCGCCAATGAATAAAGCGATAAAACAAATTCATAACTTAGTCCTGTTTGGCAGGCCATAAGGAATCTATTTTTCTAAGGGGAAGGTAAGCGCATAAATGAGCTTCTGTACGTCCACCATCAAAGACTCTAAACTCTATTGCGTATTCTCTATCTTCAGATATAAGCCAAGCAAAATCACAGCCAGATTCATTGCCTTCTAAGGTATCAGGTAATGATTTATCGCGGTAATCATCGTCATAGCGATAAGCCAGTTCAAAACCTTCCTGATGATATTTTTTTGTGACCCAACCAGTAAACTCTTTAGCTAAGTTTTTTAGCTTACCTTTGATTTTTAATTGATGATTAACACCAGAGTCAGGATCTAAGATATTTTCTAAATCAGCTTGAGAAAAAAGGCTTAATAGCTGTTCTGGATAAACTTCAAGTCCAAGTTCTAACATGTCGTCATTAACAACGCGTAATCTAATGTTAAGGTCTGCGTTACCTAATTGAAAGTAAATACGCTTTTTATGATCACCGCCTAAGTCTAGAGTCCATATATTAGTTACTTGAAAACTTTTATTGCTTAATTCAGTTTGGCTCATTAGTGAAAAATCAACCATATCTCCTACTAATAAATCGCATGGATGATCCAGTGTACGCGCTTCGGCTTCCTTGTTTTTAAAACGATCAAATAATCCCATTTTATCCTCTATTCTTTGCTATACAGACCCATTTGTTTTTGCCAATCTGCTTGATGATATTGATAGGCGACCATTGACCCTAAACGGTTAACCTGTATTTTATCTGCCTGCTGAAAAAAGTTTTTACCAAACTCAAAGGCAGCCAGCATAAGGCCTTTAGTTATCCAGCCATCATCAACCCGCAAGGTATTCAGATTTTGTAGCCGTTGTTGTGCCGATTTGCCATTCTTGGTAGCAATGGTAAAGCCCCATTCGCCAAAAGAAGGCACATTATGATGATATTGTTGTACTTGTTTAAATCCTGCATATTTAACGGTTTTACCAATACTCATAAAGGTGTTTTTGGCATGATATGGGCTGGTTGATTGTACAACTAATATGCCATCTCCTGCTAATACATTAGAAACTTTATGATAAAACCGAGCACTATAAAGTTTGTTTAAGTCGGGGTGGTTAGGGTCGGGCAAATCAATAATAATAGTATCAAATAATTGTTGCTGACGAATGAGTTGATCAATAGTAATAAAAGCATCGCCAAAAATAATGTGAACGCGAGGGTCATTGAAAGAATTTTGATTAATATCTATTAAGCGCTGATTAATGATATTACCGTTTTCTATGATGGGGGTTTTAAATAAACCAATGAGGTCTTTATCTAAATCTAATAAGGTGATTTTTTTAGGTTGCCAGCGTAAAACATCACGAGCTGCCAGACCGTCCCCCCCACCAATAATTAAAATATTATCTTGTCTGGCAGAAGCGGCTAAAGCAGGGTAGGTGAGCATAGAATGATAAATATGTTCATCATTACTAGCAAATTGAGTCCGCCCAT
The DNA here is from genome assembly GCA_024277935.1 of Gammaproteobacteria bacterium. Classification (GTDB taxonomy): domain Bacteria; phylum Pseudomonadota; class Gammaproteobacteria; order Methylococcales; family Methylomonadaceae; genus QPIN01. Next base: position 3,470 of record JAJRUF010000046.1, on the reverse strand, counting down.
TAATATAGAAAGTGAGAACTTTAGGCTTTGCCGGGTCCATAATGCGCTCAGTAATGACTAAATGCTGATAATGAGTATTGACTCTATAAATCACTTTGTCCTTATACAGCATATCTTCCATTTCAGCGGTCCAGTTTGCCCCATAAGTAAAGACCTGTAATATCCATAAGGCAACCACAACGTGTGCGAATAATAGACTGGTAGCTGATGGGATTTTATTTTTAAATAAATAGAAGAAGACAGTACCAATAAATAGGTTAACCGATGCGGTTAATGCGCCAGCTAAAGACACATCTAATGATAACATTAAAAAAACCCAGAAAACTGCACCTACGCCAGCACCAAGATAGTCAATTCCATAGATAGAGCCGGCATTATTTTTTAAACTATCATTATAAATTTGACTGCGAATTTCACCAATTAATGGAATTTCCATACCAATCAATGTGCCTAATAAAGCGGCGATTAAATAGGGCAATAAGTTGGCCATTGATTCAATTTGAGCAATCAAAGCACCGCGAGGAATTAAGTCGGGGGGGAGAGAAAAGGTTTCAGCCAGTATTTGTGGAAATAACGTAGCGAGGGCAAAACCGCCACTCATAAATAACACGCTACTGCAACCCACAAAGGCTAGAATAACCTCAATCCAGGCAAAGCCAGCAAAGGGGTTGGATATATGACGGGCTAAAAACGAGCCAACGCCCATAAAAACCATCATGATAGAGATAATGCCGTAAATAGCGACTTCAACCGCGCCCAAAATACGGCCAGCGAAATGGGATAATAAATATTCATAGACTAAGCCACAGCCCGCACCAATGGCAAGAATAGTTAGTACAGCCCAGTCTAAGTGTTTTGTTGTCAATGTTTTGCCTTGTTGATTAAAGAGGGGGTGTAAACGGGTGATGACTCAATGTTTAAGATTCCTGTAGGAAGTGAGGCTTTAGCCTCGCACTTACAAGTCAGGCGAGGCTAAAGCCTCACTTCCAAGTTATTTTTACATTGGGACAGCCTATTGGGTAATGATTTAACTATTTTAGCTCATTTATAACATCACTAAGTTATTTAAGTTATAGTGCTGAAAACCTATTTAATTTAGGTGATAACAAACTATTGGACGATGTATTGAATAAGATTAGAGGAACGCACTTAATTATTGATTTGCATCAGGCAAAAAATATTAATGATATAGAGCTGATGAAAAAAGCACTGCATAAGGTGATTGAAAAAACGGGCTCTACTTTATTATTTGAAAATTATCACTCTTTTCAGCCGTCAGGGCTCACGGGAATTGCTTGTCTGGCAGAGTCTCATATTTCTGTCCATACCTGGCCTGAACAGGAGTTCGCTGCTTTTGATGTTTTTATGTGTGGGGATGCTAAACCAGAGTTGGCTATTGATGTGTTAAAACACTATTTTGGTGGTAAAGAAAAAGTAACGGTGTTACAACGTGGAAAATAAGACTTGTATAAAATAATATCGGCTATATATCGTATTCTCAATACGAGCGTTTTTAGAGACTATTGAACTCTCTTGCCTAGATACAATCAGTTTCAATACATGACTGTTGCTTTGTTAATTGCCATGTTGTTTTTATAACCTTTAGGAAATATCCATGAACAAAAGTTTAGAAAAAGTGCAAGCCGCTTTGGCGGGTTACAGTGCCGAAGAGGGGGACCTGTTTAATGTAACGGCGACTGATACTGATGATATGTCTATGTTGACTGTTATTCGTGAAGACATAGAAGAATTTGCTATTCTTGTCACCGCAAGTGACACACAGTTATTATTTAATGTTGCTTTATTTGATAGCGCTCAAGTGATTGATGGGCAATTGGCTAGTTTAAATGAAATGATGTTAACGCTTAATATTGCTATGCCTTTATCATCTTTTGCCTTAACGGGCGATATATACTCCATTTTTGGTGCTATGTCAGTTAACTCTGAGCCTTCACAAATTCAAGAAGAAGTCCTCGTATTATCTGAAAATATAATGGATGCATTGGAAGTTTGTCAACAATTTTTAACTAAAGCCTAACAGGGGATTATTATGGGATTTTTAAACAACGTCTTCAACACTCTAAAAGGCTACGGCAATGAAGCAAATGATGCCTTTGTCGATTCGCAAGGTATACGGATTATGGAGCAAGAAATTAGAGAGGCAGACCAAAACCAGCGTAAAGCCAAAGAATCACTTACCGATGTGATGGCCGAGCAGCAAAGAATTGCTCGCAAAGTTACAGATTTAACAGCCAGTGTTAATGAGTATAGTGCCGCTATTGGTAAATTATTAGAAGCTAATAATGAAGAACTGGCCATGGAAACGGCTGAAAAGTTAGCTGAGCTGGAAGCAGATTTAGACAGTAATCAAGCAGTTCTTGACTCATATAATGAGCAAGTTAAAGAGTTAAAAAAGATTATTAAAGATTCCGCAAAACAAATGGAAGCATTAAAACGAGAAGTTGCTATTGTAAAATCGACTGAAGCCGCTCAAAAAGCCAGTGAAGCAACGGCAGCCCAATTTTCAGGAACTAATTCATCATTACGTTCTGCGTCTGCTTCAATGGAACGTATAAAAGCTAAACAGCAAAAGCGTAAAGATAAAATGAAAGCGGCGCGTGAGCTGGCAAAAGAAGAAAGTGGCGGCGATTTAAAAGACAAACTGGCTGCCGCCGGTGTTATTGGAAGCCAAACATCAGCCTCTTCAATTTTAGATCGGTATAGAAAAGATAAGTAGCTTTTAGACCTGCGCCTTTCAATTATTAATAAGAATTGAGGCTATGGACGAAACTCAGGCTGGTACACGGTGAGAAAAGCTCATGCTGTAGAGCGGACTTCAGTCTGCCCTACAGTGTGATCCGTGACTGGTTCAAAGTCGAAATATATGAATCCTCGCTTTTAAGTTGCTTTGCGTTTGTGATATGCCCAGGCAACAATAATCCCTGCAATAAACCCAAATAAATGGCCTTCCCAGGAAATCCCTAGGGTAGAAGGGAAAATACCAAAGATCATACCACTATAAAAAAAGAGTAAACTTAATGAGACTACAAGGTATTTTATTTTTCTAGAAAACCAGCCTGCTAATAAAAGATAGCCAAAAAGGCTAAATATAAGCCCTGAAGCTCCAATATGGATGGCACTTCGCCCCATTAACCAAGTTAATGACCCACCAATTAATATCATCCATATTATTTTGGCAAATATCTTGTTGCCTTCTAACAAGGAAAAAACGAGAGCAAAAATAGTAAAACTGATAGAGTTGCCTATTAAATGAGCTAAAGAACCATGCAAGAAAGGCGCGAAAATAATTCCAGCTAGGCCAGGTATAGACCTAGGAGGCTGTCCGAGAACTAGCATTTAACTCAGGCGCTTTTTTAAATTTTTTCAGCTTTAAGTGAAAATTGCCACCCATTTTCACGTATATTTAAATATAATACCTGTTATATCAGTATGTTATGGTATAATTAGCA
>JAJRUF010000045.1 GCA_024277935.1 Gammaproteobacteria bacterium | reverse complement strand
ATGGATTTATTTGCCAGACAAGCGATGGAGGTTGACATTATCATTACTACCGCCTTAATTCCTGGCAAACCCGCCCCAAAATTAATAACAGAAGGCATGGTTAAATCTATGAAAGCAGGCAGTGTTATAGTTGACCTTGCAGCTGAGCAAGGTGGAAACTGCTCATTAACCAAAAAAGATAGTGTTGTGAAGAAACACGGGGTAACAGTAATTGGATATACCGATTTACCCAGTCGTTTGGCTGCCCAATCCAGTCAACTTTATGCCACTAATTTAAAACATTTACTCACTGAGTTATGTCCGGATAAAAATGGCATTATTGATATTAATATGGATGATGATGTTATTCGCGGAACCACTGTTATCAAGGAGGGGAAAGTCACCTGGCCTCCACCTCCCCTTCCTGTTTCAGCAACACCCCCACCACAAACAGAGACTCCTGCCACAACTCAAGTTGTAAACAATGACAAAACAAGTATTGTTCCAGAGGCTGTAAAACAATTACTGCCTTTATTTATTATTGCTGTGGCTTTATTTACCTTAGGATCTGTTGCCCCTGCTTCTTTTATGTCGCATTTTACTGTATTTGTGCTTGCCTGTTTTATTGGTTATCAAGTTATCTGGAATGTTTCAGCCTCTCTGCATACGCCTTTAATGAGTGTGACCAATGCAATTAGTGGCATTATAATTATCGGTGCGGTCGTGCAAGTATCGGCACCAGGGTTTGTCATTACATTACTCTCAGGGTTAGCAATATTAATTGCAGCCATCAATATTGCTGGTGGTTTTTTAGTCACTAGGCGCATGCTTGAAATGTTCAGGAAATAGGTAAATAAAATGATGTCACAAGGTTTAGTCATAATGTCTTATGTTGTTGCTTGCATTTTATTTATTTTAAGTTTAAGTGGCTTAAGTAACCAGGAAACAGCACGGCGAGGAAATTATTACGGCATGATAGGCATGGCTATTGCCATTATTGCCACCGTATTTAGTGCTTCAGTAAATGCATATATCACCTTGGTTATTGCCTTAACAATCGGTGGTTTTATAGGTAGCAAAGCAGCACTCAAAGTTGAAATGACCCAAATGCCTGAGTTGGTTGCACTAATGCACAGCTTAGTCGGCATGGCTGCGGTACTGGTAGGTTATGCTAATTTTATTGATCACAGCAGTAGCTTGGTAGGTATTGAACAAACGATCCATCAAGTTGAGATTTATGTGGGTATCTTTATTGGTGCAGTGACTTTTTCTGGCTCAGTCATAGCTTTTGGTAAATTATGTGGCAAGGTCAGTGGAAAACCGGTCTTATTACCTGCCCGTCACTTACTTAATCTAAGCTTATTAATACTGACTATTTGGTTGGGAAATATATTTTTATCTGCTACTGAAACAGGTGGAGGCACTTTTGCACTCATATTAATGACCTTAATTGCTATAGCTTTTGGAATCCATATGGTTATGGCAATTGGCGGTGCAGATATGCCGGTTGTTGTGTCAATGCTCAATAGTTATTCTGGTTGGGCAGCAGCTGCAACTGGATTTATGTTAAGTAATGATTTATTGATTGTTACGGGGGCTTTAGTCGGCAGTAGTGGTGCCATTCTAAGCTATATTATGTGCCGCGCCATGAACCGTCATTTTTTAAGCGTTATTGCGGGTGGTTTTGGCTCAGTGGGTGGTGGAAAAGCTGCCACAGTAGAAGGTGAAGTATCAGCTATTGAAATTGATGAAACTGTACAGTTATTGACAGATGCTAAAAATATTATGATTATCCCGGGGTATGGAATGGCTGTTGCTCAAGCTCAACATACCGTTAATGAAATCACAAAATTACTTCGTTCAAAAGGCAAAGCAGTTCGCTTTGGTATTCACCCTGTTGCAGGCCGTATGCCAGGACATATGAATGTATTACTGGCTGAAGCAAAAATACCTTATGATATTGTGTTTGAAATGGATGAAATTAACCAGGATTTCCCTAAGGTAGATGTCACCATTGTGATAGGTGCTAATGATATCGTTAATCCTTCCGCACTTGATGACCCCAATAGCCCAATTGCAGGTATGCCAGTATTAGAATGCTGGAATAGTGTGACAACAATTGTGTTAAAGCGAAGCATGGCTACGGGTTATGCTGGTGTCGGTAACCCATTATTTGTGCATGAGAAAACGCGTATGCTATTTGGTGATGCAAATGACAGTTTACAAGCAGTGTTAAAAGCATTAAATGCTTAAGAACAAACATAAAATAACATCGACGAAGTTAATCTTTATTTTTATAATAAAATCGCCCCCAGCCCCTGTTTTCCAAAGAGGGGCACTAAAAGCCAATACTTTCGTAACCTCCACTACCATGGCGAAACCGTTCTAAAAAACTGATATTTTTCTAAGCTGCCTGTACGGCAGTGAACAGCATCTGACATGTCAGGCTCTATGCTCAGATTTTCTAAGCTGCCTGTACGGCAGTGAACAAAAGACAAGGTAAATACCCGCAAGAATGGCGTTTCTAAGCTGCCTGTACGGCAGTGAACCTTTGCCGTTACGATAATCTTTTCCAGTACGATTTCTAAGCTGCCTGTACGGCAGTGAACGACACTATGGAGTTAATTAACTAAAAGAACGGTTTGTCACAGCAACCTTCTGTAGCCCTTGTTACTCATGCCCTTCAGCCGAAATATCTATTTTCAAATCTGCAATGGTAATTCCTGTAACCTGTTGAATATAAAAACAATTATTTTTATTTGTTTTTCATTAATCAGATGAGTTTACTTGAAGTATTTGATTTACATAAAGAAACAGCTACAAGGCGGTTAAAAACCATTTATTTAAACGTTGAGTAAAATTGTATTTTTTGCTTAAATTTGTCATCGGGTTTTATT
>JAJRUF010000044.1 GCA_024277935.1 Gammaproteobacteria bacterium | reverse complement strand
CAAAGTGTGTTTTGGTGTCCATGTAGCAGGGTCTAATGCGCCAAAATCAGCACTCCAATCCCCATCTTTACCCCCCATATCGCCTTTAAAAAGGTTGGTTGCCTTATCAGCAATGATGTCATAGCGTGTCAAACCTGCGCCATATTTTGTTTCATGAGGAATAAAAAGGTAATGACCCGTCGCATCAAAAGCACTCATATCCGTCATTGATGCAACAGAACCAAGACCTGGGACACGAACAGATGATTGCTCAACATCAGCTTCAATTTCATGAAGGCTGGTCAAGTTTTTATAAGCAACCCCTGCTGGCACTTGCCAAGGTGAATTTTTCTCATTCACATGATTAGCAGTTTGAGCTACAGCTGCAGACTGCGTCAAAGGGTTAAAAAATACGTCTGTGCCAGCAGAAGCAGTTTGTACACAAGCTAAAAGTACGCCTGTATAAAGGGTCTTTTTTGTAAATTGATGCATTTTCAATATCCAAGTAAATTAAATAGAAATGCAAATTTAACAAACAGATATGACATATTTATGTCTGTTTTATGTCTATTTCATGTCAATTAGGAACGTGTATGGAATAACTTCCCGAAATTATAACGTAGGATTTTTGTTTCAGGTGAAATGATCTCATGAGGCGCATAGCAAGCTACGCAACGAATGAGATCATTTCACCTGGAGCAAAAAGACAAGTTAGAAACCGGGAAGTTATTTCATGTACGTTCCTTAATATAAACCCACCATAAGCCGCTTCACCCCAGTACAAAAAAATATTTCACAGCAACAATATGTTAATCTAGCTTTCTACAGCTGATGGTCTTAACATTTTGGTTTTTCCAGTCATCACATCTAAGGTTTTCCATAACCGTTTAAAAACTGATTCCTGGACATAAGGTAGGCCATATTTCTCACACAAAGCTTTTACTTTTGGCTGTGCACGTTGATAACGGCTTAAAGGCATATCTGGCCATAAATGGTGTTCAATTTGGTAATTTAACCAGCCATGCATAAAGTCAATTTTATCAGTACCGGTTGCAAAGTTAGTCGATCCTAAAATCTGCCTAAGATAGTACTCCCCTTTACTTTTTGCTTTATCTTCAAAAATAAATAAATCATCACCCACATGATTGGTACCAATAATTAAAAAAGTATGTAAGTTGGCAAATACTTCTGCCATTAACGAATTAATCAACACATTCGTTGCAGCGACCCCACCTCCTATTGCAGTCACTATACCGACAGGAATAAATAACAGTGGAAATAAGACAAAACGAAAACCAATATAAGGAAGTAAACATTGGCTCCATAACTCCCACCCTTCTGGCTTTAAAGGATTCCATTCATCAGCACGAGAACATTCGGAAGAGGGTTTACCTGCTTTTTTGGCATTAAAATTTCTAAGTTCTTTTAGTGTTGATGGTGCGTAATATAAAAACTTCCAAGTACAAGCCATAAAGAATAGAAAAATGTACCTTACAGGCATAGGCATTTTAATGCTTAGAAACTGCTCCATATTAAATTCAACCTGATCGGGATCAGCTTTTTCTCCCAAGTTATAATGATGTAAATCATTATGCTCTTTATCCCATGCGGCAGGTACCATCCATTCCATCCAGTCTAAAAAACGTCTATTTCCTCGTGCGAAACCTTTACTGGTATATCGCTTAGGTATTCCCTCTACCTTATCGTAAGCTCTATGTGTAATATGATGGGCAATCGTTGTCCAGCGTGTAGTACTTCCTTGACTAATCAAATAAGCTGAAATGGGGTTAGGTATAACCCAGGCTGTACCGTAACCAAGTAAGGTACATATACGGCCCCAGCACTCTATTTTCTTTAAATAGCGAATGTCTTCTTCACCTAAGTCAGCTAAAACTTCTGTACGTATTTCATCAAGGTCTTTAGCAAGTTGCTCTCGGTCAATTGTGTGGTAGATATGGGTGCTCAAAATTTTTTCCTTATATTTTTCAATTAAACTTATTCTCATTATTTATAGCTTTTATCAACTCGTAATAATAAACCGCACAGCGTCTAACCTTAACTGTGCCTGGCTGATATTCTCATGAGATAATATAGCCATCTCTTTTAACTGTTCTATTTCTTGGTCTTTAATACTTGGATTGATTTTTTTTAATCTAAGCAAGCGTTTTATTTCAATACTTAATGTTGCTAACATTTGCTTATTAGCGTCTACAACTAGGTCTTGCATTTTGTGCTTAGCAAGCCCTTCAGCCAATTTAATAGTGTCGGTTAAATGACTTCGTTGACTATTAATAAAATTTATAATCTGATCTTTATCAAACTTACTGCGCGTCTCAAATAAACTTTGATGGCTAATATGCTCGCTCATATCTTGTTTATTTTGATCCATCAATATTCTAATCGGTGTATGAGGTAAAAAACGCCCTACTTTTAATTCTGCTGGCGCACTGCATTCTACAATAAATAACAATTCAAGTAGAAACTGCCCTGCTTTTAGATCTTGATGCTTAACAACACTTAATGCCGCATTCCCTGTTTCACTGGATAAAACTAAATCCATCGCACCCATCACCATTGGGTGCTCTTGAGTAATAAACTGCATATCCTCTCTAGCTAAGGCTATTTCTCTATTACTGGTAACTGTTACCCCATCCTCCGGAAGCATTGGAAAGTAAGAAATACGTAAGTTTTCACTGGGTTTGAGAATATAACAATCAGTAGAATGATATTCCACATCCACGCCATAGCAATCAAATAGAGATTCCATATATGGCCATAAAGAACCATCACGATCATTTTCCTTCAATTGTCTTATTAGTTCTTGTGCTTGCTCCATTCGACAAGAATTTAATTCTAATAATTGGTCACGTCCGTTGTGCATCTCTTGCTCTATCTGCTTGTTCAATGTTTCAGTTTTAAGCACTAAAGCATCAATATCGTGCTGATTAACCGTTTTAAGCACGATTGATAGTTCATCAGCTAAACGACTAGCGACTTGAGAGGCTGCAGAACAATTATGTTGAAAAGCATTAAAACCCTCTTCATACCAGCGATAAAGTACTTGTTGAGGAGAATTGAGCAAAAAGGGAATGTGAATCTGTATCACATGCTTTTGTCCAATTCGGTCTAAGCGTCCTATACGCTGTTGTAATAAATCGGGATTTTCAGGTAAATCAAATAAAATTAAATGATGTACCATTTGAAAGTTTCTACCTTCACTACCGATTTCAGAGCAAATCAATAAAGGAACTGTGCTTTCTTCATCAGAGAAATAAGCAGCGGCACGGTCTCTTTCAATAATACTCATGCCTTCATGAAAAACTGCTGTGGCAATACCTTTACGTGTTTTTAAAGTTTTTTCTAGTTGAATAACTGTTTCAGCACGCTTACAAATTAACAGTGCTTTTTCACCTTGCTCTTGCAACTCGACTAATTTATCTAATAACCAGCTATAATAAGGACTCTCCTCCAATATTGAAGACTCTTCTCCGCGCAATGGATAGCCATAACTTTCCCGTGCCGGAAAACCTTGTACTGTTTGGCGTGAATTTCTAAATAAAATACGCCCAGTACCATGGTGATCCAGTAATAACTCTATCAGTTCTTCCCTGGCTTTATCAGCAGTCTCTTTATTATTCACCTGTTCAAGCAATGCAGTTACATTATCTTGCTTAAGCAAGTTAGTTAAACTTATTTGCTGCTTAGCTGAAATCAATTCACCAGAAATTAATAAGCGTGCAGCCTCCGCTACAGGTTCAAAACGCTCTTCTTCTACCAAAAATTGATCAAATTTATAAAATCGGTCAGGATCTAGCAGTCTTAAGCGTGCAAAATGACTTTCTTTACCTAGTTGTTCTGGCGTTGCTGTTAATAAAATCAACCCTGGAGTTGTCACCGCTAATTGTTCTACAAACAAATAATCAGCACTTGGACTTTGTTCACTCCACTCTAAATGATGAGCTTCATCAACGACGACAATATCCCAACTCGCGTCTAATGCTTGTTTTTGCCGTTGGGGATAATTTGAAAAAAAACTTTGAGAACAAAGAACTAACTGTTCCGTCAGAAAAGGGTTTGATTCATCTATTGCCTGACAGCGCTCCTCATCAAAAATACTAAAACGTAAATTAAAACGTCTTAGCATCTCTACTAACCATTGGTGCAATAGACTTTCAGGTACAATAATTAATTGTCGTTGACTGAGCCCATTAATTAAACGATATTGCAGCACTAACCCTGCTTCAATTGTTTTCCCTAAACCTACCTCATCAGCCAACATAATCCGTGGTTCAACACGGCTGGCTGCTTCATGTGCAATATATAATTGATGAGCGATTAAAGAGGCTCTAGCACCCTGCAACCCTTTTACCGCTGATTGTTGATGCTGTTGCTGCCTGCGCCAGGTTTCATAGCGTAGTAAAAACCAGCTTGTTGGATCTATCTGCCCAGTAAATAATCTATCTTGTGGTTTATTAAATTGAATATGATGATTTAAATCCAACTCTTCTAAAAAGACCTGCTCACCAGAATCATCAACGCCTGAATAAATGAGCAAACCATCCAGTTCAGTCACTTTTTCAACCGTGATTGTATTATTTTCTATTGATTCAATTTTATCACCCACCATAAATTTTGCCCGTGTTAAGGGGGCATTATCTATAGCATAAACACGTTTATCACCTGTTGCCAGGTACAGTACAGAGACTCGATTAAATTCTACATCTAAAATCAAACCTAAACCCAATTCCGATTCAGTATTACTTATCCAACGCTGCCCTGGGACAAAATCACTCATATATAAATTTTTCTTTTTTCAATGGTATACATGTACTATCAAACCTTGCTTTCGCTCTATTACATCAAGGTTACCTATTTTAATTTTATTTTGTAACAGGCGAGATACCAACAGCCTCACGAATTGACTGCATAAAAGGGACGCTGATTTCTCTGGCTTTAATGGCACCTTCCTGTAATTGCTCTTCTATATGTTTAGGTGAATCCATTAATGCGTAATAACGCTCTCTTGCAGGTGCAATTTCAGCATTAATTTTTTCAAACAATACTTTTTTCATTTCACCCCATGCAATCCCTTCAGCATATCGTTGGCTAATTTCCTCAACTTCAGATTCACTTGCAAAGGCTTTATAAATACCAAATAAAGTACAACCTTTAGGATCTTTAGGCTCACCAGGTTCTAAAGAATTAGTTTTAATCTTATTGATCAATTTTTTAAACTTTTTCTCGGTTTCAAACAGTGGAATGGTATTGTTATAGCTTTTACTCATTTTACGTCCATCCAGACCTAAAATGGTCGCAGCATGTTCATCAACCACTGCTTCTGGAATAGCAAAATGCTCACCATACAAGTGGTTAAATCGAGAGGCAATATCACGCGCCATTTCAATATGCTGAATTTGATCCTTACCCACAGGGACTTTATTAGCATTAAACATCAACATATCTGCTGCCATTAACACAGGGTAACTAAACAAGCCTAAATTAATACCTTTATCTGGGTCATTCCCCTCAACTTCTTCATTTTCTGCCACAGCTGCTTTATAAGCATGTGCTCTGTTCATTAAACCTTTAGCCGTAACACAAGATAACATCCAGCAAAGTTCTGGTATTTCAGGCACATCAGACTGGCGATAAAAGACTGCATTTGAGGTATCTAAGCCTAAAGCTAACCAGGTTGCAGCAATTTCCAGACTTGATTGCCTAACTCTTTCAGGTTCCTGACATTTTATTAAAGCATGGTAATCCGCCATAAAATAAAAAGGCCTTACATCAGCATTTTTACTTGCCTCAATTGCAGGACGAATTGCGCCTGCATAATTACCTAAATGAGGCGTGCCTGTTGTTGTTATACCGGTAAGAACTATTTGTTTTCTCATATCAGCGACAAATTATTGATCAAAAAGCCCTAGATTTTACACAAAAACCTTTAAATCGTACTTATTTATTTTGTTTTTTATAGTACACTTCACTTTTCATGTGTTTTTTAGAAAAATACTCACCATAAATTATAAAATTCATCTAAAGTTAATTTATATTAAATTTAATCAGGAGAAACAGATGCTAGAGTATGATGAAAAAAGGGACTATATTCGAATGGACGTTGATTGTGATATTAGTTATAAACTTGCTGATTCAGATGTTACCAAAACAGGACACTGCACTTCATTAAGCGGTGCGGGCATCTCATTTATTGCTGATAGCTCTTATGAGGCTGGCTTAGCAATGGAAGTCAACATCATTCCAAAAAATGCATCAACCCCCCCCATGACAGCTTTTATTGAAGTTGTAAGAAGCACCCAACAAGATGATAACGCTTATGAAATTGCAGCCTCAATTAAAAGCCTTAAATAAATCACGCCTGATTCCCTAAAAATCAAGCGAACGTTACCCTTAATATGTTCACAATTACTAAAGAAGTTTATTTCTGTTATGGTCATCGCTTAATGAACCATAAAGGAAAATGCAAAAATCTTCACGGCCATAGTGTTAAAGCATCAATTTCCATTCAACAAGAACAGTTAGATGAACAAGGTATGGTTTGTGATTTTTCTGATATAAAAGAATCTGTTGAAAGTTATATCAACAAGCATTTAGACCACAATTTCCTGTTGCATAAAGATGACCCCATCATCCCTATGCTTAAACAACAAAATGAGCGTTTTATGGCTATTGATGAACATCCTACCGCTGAAGTTTTAAGTAAAATGATTTATCAGCACTTAAAACAGCAAGGTTTAAGGGTATATAAAGTAGTCCTTTGGGAAACAGCCAGTGCAAATGCCTGCTATCAAGAAAACTAGATAATGAGCTTAGTTCACCCTGTTAACACATCGTTATGTCTTGAGAAACTCTGCGAGTCAAATTATCAAAAACTTTTTCACTTGATTCCTGAGTTACTGTCTTTTAAAAATAAAGCCACAGGTAAAACCATCAACCAACCTGCCCTTTATTTAAAAATTATTGAACGTTCAAAACATACAATAACCGTTGAGTTAAGCCATCAATTTAGTAAAAACCTAGTTGAAGTCATGGAACCCGCTGTAAAAATAAGAGTTTATTTAGATGCTAATTTAGCAGAAGTATTAAAAGATCACCAAAGACCACATGTTTCAACCATATACAAAGACCCAGCTCAAAGTGTCGAAATAATGGACTACAAGTGGAGACTCAATTACTTCCTACAAAAATGGCTGGACCACTGCCTACTCACTGAATATAAATTTCGAAGTACAGGGATGTACTGAGTGCAGATAATGCAGGAGCAATTACCTGCCGAAGTACAGGGCTCTACAAAGACAAAGTAAGTGTAAATGCATTAACTAAAGAGCCTCTTGCAAAACCAATAAAACCGAAGAATATTCTTAGCAAGATGAGCTAAAAAAAAGAAGAACTTACTCATAAATGGTAAAATAGGAAGCCTAAAAAACAATCTAAAAGTCCCAATAAATGAGTAAGTTAAACGAT
>JAJRUF010000043.1 GCA_024277935.1 Gammaproteobacteria bacterium | reverse complement strand
TGATCTGTTTTAATCAGGGCGTTGCGAACAAACTTTCTTTTATTTTCTAAAATAGCAATACGAAATTCGAAGAAGACTGGTGGCTGGACAATAACCCCATCGCCTTTTTCGGTATGTTGATTAATGAGTATGGTAATTGCATTCATGACACCATGACTTAAACATATACTAGATTTATCAATACTCCAATGATGGCGTTTGGTATACCAGTTAATAACCGCATCATATAAACTGTCTGGCTGATTCTCATAACCATATATGCCATTTTCTGCCCGTTTAGTTAAGGCATGTATAATATCAGGAGGTGCCTGAAACTCCATGTCTGCAACCCAAAATGGCAAAAGATCATCTCGACCAAAATGCTTCTTCATGGCAGATTTATCCCATTTTTCAGCTGTTGACTGGCTTCTATCATGTATTTTGTCAAAATCTGTCATTGGATTGTTCCTGATACTAACTAACTTACATTAATATATTCCTTTATCCATATATTGTCGATGTTTGTGTGCAACTACTTTTATAGAAGTCGCCTAGGAGCCTATCCGAGAACTAAGATTGAAACCAAAATTTCAGAAATATTATAAGGTGAGTTTATTGAAATAGGCGAATAGTTGTTCTATTTAACGAATTCAATAAGCTCAGATTATGATATTTCTGGGATTTGCAGTCAATTTTTAGTTCTCGGACAGGCTCCTAGATATTCTACACAATGATCTTGAAGGCACTCATGCAGGGATAGAAAGACAAGTTAGGGACAATTTTGTTAAATTTTCAGCCCTTAGCTGTGCAATAATCATCAGTGCTAGTACAATCTACTGATGTCCTTAGCCTAAGTTTGGCTCTGAGGTATCTTGAAAGTGTATCGACTAAAACATTTAGTAAAGCCGTTATTGTGATTAGAATAATTGCTTTATCAAAGTGTAATTCTTGTATCGAACTGTCTATATAGAAGCCTAATGTAGCAATACCCAAGATACCCAGTATGGCGGATTCACGTAAAATAATTTCCCATCTATAGAATAAAAAGGCCAAGAATTGTCCATATAACCGAGGTAGTACCTCATAAAAATAGAGATTTAGCCCTTTAACTGCATCAGTTCTTAATTCAACTTCAGAACTATAACGACCAATTAAATGACCAATAATCGCTCCGTTGTGTAAGGCTAAAGCCACGATAGCAGGAAACATTGATGGTCCCCATAATTGCAAGAGAATATAGGCGATTATATATTCAGGTGTTGAGCGCATTACTACTAATAATCCATGACCTAATGTACGTCCGATAGGCTTAAAGAAATGTTGAGAGATTAATGGAAATAATAAAAGAGCCAGAACACCTGTTGCGACTAGAGCAATTTGTGTTAGTACAAGTGTATTCACAATACCAGGAAGGGCTTGCGTTATGATTAAATCACTGAACCAGTTCCAGATTGTTGAGAGACTTTCTCCGTTCCTTATTGGAGCTGGAATAATGTCCTCAGTAAAAAACCGATGCATGTTTTTTAAGGAAATTTCACTATCGTTGCTGATGACAAATGGAGCAATAATGATATAAATTGGGAGCAATGCAGGCCGCACCCAAAACCGAATGGTTGCAATTAATAAATAAAATAAGAGTAGCAATGCCCACACAACAGAGTAATGACCATCCATAAACGCAGAGCTAAGTGAATACCCTAGTGTTGGCAAACCAACAAAACCCAGTATTGCACTTGACCTAAGACCGCACTCTAAACGGTAGAGCGTGTATGTCTTAAAGTGAACCCATAAATCAGGTAATCGCGCATAGAAAAATATTGATATAAGTGAAGCGTCATGGCTTATTGCTTGTAATGCTGATTTATCTCCCTCTTCAAGTATTTCTGAATAAATTTTAGCAAAGGTAGCGGCATAGGGCAGTCCAATAGCTAATAGACCTGTTAAAGGGTGTAAACCAAAAATCTGTAAAAAAATTAAAGCCCAAAAAAGCTCATGAATTGCGCGAATGAATGCGCAGGCAATTTGCACCCATCTCCAATGAAAAATTAGCGCTAGAAGAAAACCAAAAAAACTACCACCTGCCACCCCTAAAATGGCAAATGCCAGTGTTTGGAGAAAAGCTTCCCCTATTTCTTTTGGGTTTGACCAGTCTGGTGATAATAAACCCAAAAACAATCTTTTTAGCTCTTGCCAGGGTTCTAATGAAATAATTTCAATATCAGCTAAAAATAAACTTAGAATCGCAATAAGTACGAATAGCCAGCTAACTTTCCAAGCAGGCGAGTGTCTATATACTGTGTTCATATAGAAAGTACTCATTTGAAGTTTTCAACTTGAGAAGAAGAAAAGATAAGATTTGTTTGTGCCCCAAAATCAATAAAGGCTCAGTAGGTCATTTTCAGTTAGATGTTCACTTGGTCTATCAAGAACAATTCTGCCTTTTTCTAAGCCAATAATACGATCACAAAAGGTTAGTGCGAGCTGTATATCATGCAAGGCGAGAACAATCGTTGAGAAGCCATTCAATAATTGATTCAGGACAACTTTTGACTGTTGTTCATCCACAGAAGACACAGGCTCATCAGCTAATAATAAGCAACCTTTTTGAAACAGACTTCTTGCGACTGCTACCCTTTGTTTTTGCCCGCCAGATAATTGTCCCACAGGTCTAAACAAGTAGTCATCTAATTGTAAGCCAACGAGAACACTACGAACCATTTCAACCTGATCTGACCATGGACGAATGAGGTTAGCAAGATTATAAAGCGTTGAATGTTGACCTAAATTTCCTATAAAAACATTATGATAAACAGAAAGATGACTAACAAGTCCATAATCTTGAGGGACTAAAGTGGTATCCACAGGGTAACGATCATAAATTAATTTGATTAAAGTAGATTTCCCGGAACCACTTTGTCCAACCAGTGCCAGTTTTTCACCTTTCTGGATATGTAAATCAATATCATGAAGTGTTTTTACACCTTGATAACTGGCACTTTCTGAATTTAATTGAATCAATCAATTAGCCCTATGCTTTTAGCCGTATCGAGAATGGGTTTATAATCAGCATTTTTAGCTTCAATAAATGCTGAACGAGGGAACTGTTGTAGCAATTTCTCATCTTTTAAATCAAGCAATGCGGTCTTTACTTTATCAGTAAAACCTTTTCCCCATACCTTATCGGCATCTCCGCGAATAGTCCATTGATAGTCTGGATAGGTAGGTGTTGTCCAGATAACAGAGACTTTATTTAGATCAATTTTTCCGTCTTTTAATTCTTTATCCCAGACTTTAAAATTAACAGCACCTACTTCATAAGCTCCTGATTGAACAAGTGCAATAGTTTTTGAATGATTACCACTAAAACCAACACGTTTAAACACCTTGTTAGCTTTATTTTTCATTTCTTTTTCGATATAAAACTGTGGCATTAAACGCCCCGATGTAGAGCCTTTTGAGCCAAATGTGAAGGTTTTTCCTGCTATTTCTTTTGGGAACTCTTTAGACTCTTTTAGACCAGTGCTGTGATTTGCAATGATGTACGTTTTAAATGTTGTATCTTCAACGCCCTGTGCTATTGCTTTAGAGCCGTCAACACGTAATCTAGCCTGAACGCCTGATAAGCCACCAAACCATGCTAATTGAACTTGATCATTTCTAAAGGCCGTTACAACTGCGGCATAAGATTT
>JAJRUF010000042.1 GCA_024277935.1 Gammaproteobacteria bacterium | reverse complement strand
TCCATACTCAAGATTTTGAAGGTAAACCTGTGGGATATTATATTGATAAAATTTACGCTCTTGAAAAAATACAGGAATTTTACTCTGGGCAGTCTATATTACTGTTAATGGATCTGCCTTTTGCTCTATTATTTTTAGTGCTTGTTGGCATGATTGCTGGGCCTTTAATTGCTATTCCCCTTATTTTATTAGTGATTTTTCTATTTGTTTCAATTCGCACAGGCAAACAACTTCATAAAGCTTTAGTGACACGCTCAATTATGGAAGATCGTCGGCAAAATTTTATTATTGAAATTTTACAAGGTATCCACACGGTCAAAGCTATGGCAATGGAATCCTTTATGCTTAGGCGCTATGAAAAACTGCAATTACAATCCGCTGAAAGCATTTATGAACTGAGTCGGTTAAATAGTGTTGTTCAAGGCATAGGTGCTACCTTTTCTCAATTAGCCGTTATTAGTTTTGTTGGTTTCGGTAGTATTTATGTTGTTCACGGTGACTTAACTATTGGAGGGCTAGCCGCTGGCACCATGCTAACCAGTAGAGTTCTTCAACCTGGACTCAAGGCTATGAATATATGGATTCAATTTCAGTCGGTTAGATTAGCCCTTGATAAAGTAAATGACTTATTTTCATTACCACAAGAAAGCTCGGGGGAGTTAAAGACTAAAGATAATCTTCACGGTTCTATAGAGCTGGAACATGTCACTTTTAAATACCCTGAACAAGAAAAAAATCTACTTGATAACTTATCACTTAGCATTAAGCCAGGTGAATCTATCGGTATTTCAGGTAATAACGGTGCAGGAAAAACAACTTTGATTAATTTACTCTCAGGGTTTCTTAAGCCTGATAGTGGTTCAATCAAGCTCGATGGTTTTGATCTTAATAATTATAATGCTGAATTTTTACGTTCTCAAATGGGTATAGCTCCCCAACATGGTGTATTGGTTGAAGGGACTATTCTGGAAAATATGACTTTATACCGTGAAGATGAAGCGACTAATGATGCTATTGAATTATCAAGAATTCTAGGACTTGAAAAAATCATATCTCATCTTCCTAATGGTCTTGATACCTTTATTGGTGGAGCGGCAATGAATAACTTACCTGAAGGAGTCAAACAAAAAATTATTTTGGTTAGGTCGCTGATTGGTCACCCACAAATTATTCTTTTTGATGATGCTAATGCTAATTTTGATGTTAAAAACGATAAACTGCTAATTAAGGTTATTCAACAAATGCGGCAGCAAAAACGAACGATTATTATTATCTCTCATCGCCCTTCTTTTCTACGTATTTGTGATAGGCAATATACTCTGAAAAATGGTCAGCTAGTACTTTCATAAAAAGCAAATAACTCATATTCCAAAAGATGACAGATTTAGTAGAGCCTCAACAACCGGAGACATCAACGACTCAGCAATATAAAGATGCCTCTGAACATTTTGCAGAAGCCTTAAGAAATAAAAAAACAGATGAGTTTTCTTCAAACTCACCCTATGCTGCTTGTTTGTTTCCTATACTCAAGGCTTTAGGATGGAAGAATGTAGAGCGTGAGCTGGTTGAAGCTCTGCCACATTTTGCAGAAGAAATTGATCTGGTTGATTTGCGAAATATATTAGTTAATATTGGCTATGATAGCTCTCCATTATCAACTCAGTTAAACCAATTAAAAGCAGAGCTATACCCAAGTATTT
The DNA here is from genome assembly GCA_024277935.1 of Gammaproteobacteria bacterium. Lineage (GTDB taxonomy): Bacteria > Pseudomonadota > Gammaproteobacteria > Methylococcales > Methylomonadaceae > QPIN01. The sequence goes on along the minus strand of JAJRUF010000042.1, from coordinate 2,893 downwards.
TTATAACAGCAGCAAATAAGGTATACGTTCTCATTAGCCATGAAAATAACGAAATCAAATATTTTGATGCACAAACTGAAAAAATAGTCACATCCCCAGCTAAAGATCTAGGTATTCCTGGGGTTGCTTATCTTTTTACTGACAAACATGCCTCTCATGGCATGCCCAGCTCGTCAGATATTAGTGCTAACTGGTTCGGAGATTTAACAGAGCGTTTTCGGAAATTAATTTTCCATTTATTTGGCATGACATTTGTCATTAATATTGTCGCTCTTTTAGTCCCTATTTTTATTATGGTGATTTATGATAAAGTGATTGGTACAAGATCTTTAGATAGCTTACCTATGTTACTTTCCGGTGTAGCTATTTTAATTATCACTGACTTAATTCTTAGGTTTCTACGAGCCAAAATATTAGGTGCTGTTGCTGGAAGGATGGACTATTTAATTGGCGTGGAAACGTTTAAAAAGCTACTCCATTTACCGCCTATTAATACAGAGCGTTCTACAGTGGCTGCACAGCTAGCACAATTAAAACAATTTGACTCTGTGCGTGATTTCTTTACGGGTTCCAATGCATCCATTGTATTAGAACTTCCCTTTGTATTCCTTTTTTTAGTGGTTATTGCAGTACTTTCAGGCCCTATTGCCTTTATACCTTTATTTATGATCTTTGCTTATATCGTAGCTGGATTACTGCTTATCCCAAAAATTAACCGTAAAATTAGCCGCTCAGGAAAAGCTAGAACAAACAAACAAACAAAAGATGTTAATTCAAACATTCTCGGGGCGAAAAGAAATCAAGGCCAGTGAAGGGGAAAGTGTCTGGAAAGAACGCTTTAGAGAGGTCTCCGGGGAGAGCATTATGTCAAATTATGATACCTTCCGGATTAATTCCATGATGAGTAGCTTAGCCCAAGCCATGTTGACAACGACAGTTTTAGCCATCTTATCTGTAGGTGCATTAGCTGTTATTGACGGTTCAATGTCTATTGGTGCTTTAATCGCGACAATGGCTTTAGTTTGGCGAGTCTTATCTCCTCTACAAGGTGCTTTTTTATCAATTTCTAAATTTCAACAAACCTTTAAATCAATGAAACAGATTAATCAGCTGATGAAAATCCCTGTTGAGCGTTCTGATTTTAATACCAATTTAGCGGTTAAAGGTTTGAAAGGCTTCATCAAATTGGATAGAGTGAGTTTTCGTTATGGTGCAGATCAAAACCCTGCCCTTTTAGGTGTTACTTTTAATATAAAGCCAGGCGAGTTAGTGGCTATTGCTGGCTACACCGGTTCAGGAAAATCAACTTTACTAAAAATAATTGCCGGTATGTACACCCCTCAAGGCGGTGCTATCTTTTTAGATAATATTGATATGCGCCAACTAAACGTAATGGAACTCAGACGATCAATCGCTTATGTTCCTCAAGACACAAAAATGTTTTACGGAACCATTGCCCAAAATATGCGGTTAGCAAATGGACTGGCAACAGATGAAAATTTACACACCGCAGCGACAAAAGCAGGTGTTTTAGATGAAATACTGGCATTACCCGATGGTTTTAATACTCGCCTGACTGAAAATGCTACAGATAAATTTCCTCCAGGGTTCTTACGTTCAATTTCTATCGCTCGTGCTTTTGTAAGCAACAGTAACATTGTACTTTTTGACGAACCCGGTGCTTCCTTAGATTATGACAGTGATACTCGTTTTATGAATCAACTCAAAGCTCTAAAAGGACACTGTACTATGGTAATGGTAAGTCACCGTCCGAGCCATATTAGACTGGCTGATAAAGTTATCTTGATGAATCAGGGTGCCATCCAATTTGCAGGTACGGCAGACGAAGCAATTTCTATTTTAATGGAAGAGTAATGACAGACCAACCCGTTACAAAATTACCTCGCGCAAGAGCTAGGTTTCTGGCACAAGCGATACAACTTGAAGAGCAAGGTGTATCTGAAATTATTAAAGCAGCCATTTATTTTAGTTTATTTTTATTTATCATTATCGTTTTCTGGGCTTCATTAACTCGCGTTAATGAAGTGACAACAGCCAAAGGTGAGGTTATTCCTAGCGGTTATATACATAATATACAACACCTTGAGGGCGGTATTGTTAGTGAGATTAATGTCCGAAATGGTGATCAAGTTAAACCTGGCGACTCCCTTATTAAGTTTTCAATGCCTGTTTCAAAAGCTGACTATGAACAACTACAAATCAGAAAAGCAAGTTTATCTCTAGAACTTGAAAGACTTACCGCTATTGAAGAAGGAAGGCTACCTGTTTTTGCTGATTTAGGAAAACAATTTCCTGATTTGGCCTCTAAAGAAATGGCAAATTACCATGCTCACATTGCCAGCACTAAGAGTGAAATAGAAGTATTAAAATCTCAAACTAGGCAAAGAAAAAGTGAATTGCTTAGACAAAAAAATCAAGTTACTGCTTTAAAAAAAGAAATTAAAATTCTTAAACAACAAGTGTCGATGCGTGAAAAACTAACCGCTAAACACATTGTTTCACAAACAGACCTATTAACGGCTAAAAGCCAATTAGCAAATCTAGAAAGCCAATTAATATCAACAAAAGATAGTGTTTCTGTCGCTTTTATAGCGATACAAGAAGCAAAAAATCGTCAACACGATATTATTGCTAAAGATAATAAGGAGGTTGAGTCTAAAGCTTCTGAAGTCGCAGGACAATTAGCGGAAGTTAAAAAATCATTAGTTAAAGCACAAGACCGAGTGGGACGCTTAAATTTAATTGCCCCTATTTCGGGCATTATTCAAGGTATTGCCATTAATAGCATCAATACAGTCGTTCAGCCTGGGGAGGTTATTTTACAAATAGTGCCTATTAATGATGATTTAATTATTGAAGCGAGGGTATTACC
>JAJRUF010000041.1 GCA_024277935.1 Gammaproteobacteria bacterium | reverse complement strand
CCAGCAAACGTATGACGACAGATTTGATCTGCAGGGCCATGATAATGGCGTATAACCTGAGGCTGCCGCCAGCAGGCCTGGTATTCCATAGTGACCGTGGCTCTCAATATACAAGCAAGCGGTACCGTAAGCTGCTTAAGGCATACTGTATTCGATCAAGTATGGGTGATGTGGGTGCTTGCTGGGATAATGCCGTGGTAGAGCGTTTCTTTATGCTGCAAACTGGTACAAGCGCTTTACTAATAATCCGTTGGATGACCGAAACCAGCTCACCTGGAAAAACCACTTTAGTGTGGCGGCCTCTGTTGCATATAACTTCTACTCACCGGGTGAAGAAGTAGTAGAAAATGCAATAGACGGTGAATCAATCACTTCTAATTTATTGAATCGTCTTGGCGATTTATTAACGGGTCAAGGTATTGGCCGCCATGCCTGGGTCACTCAGGAAATAGCCAAAGGCTGTAAAGGTCCGCTTACCTCGTCATTCTTTAAAAACTGCACAGCAGGCTGGGAGTTTAACAAAAAAACAGATGACCTCGAATTTATTGGGAAAGCAACCCCCAATTATGATAGTACTGACTTTTTTTCAGAACAGTATATCGCCTACGAAACGGGTGCGGAAGCAACTACGGCAAGAAAGGATAGCGAATTAACGGATGATGATTTAGCCCAGTACGGTTTTTTCAAAAAATTTAATCATTTTAAAAATGGTGAAAGTGATTACAGTTATTTGTATCAGCCTATAAGTAACACCGTTCTTTTACAGGGTGATGAACATCAGTGGGATTTGCTTGCCAGTGGAATCCCTGCCATGAGTTTTGCGGCTGCGGCGAATCCAGTAAATAGGCTAAATGATTTTGGTGAAAGAAACTTCGACATGGAAACCATGCGAAATGATATCAGCCAACCACCGTGGCCACTAGAACGTGAAGACACCTGGGGTGATCGTTGGCTACATAGTGATATAAAAGATATTGCGTTGCCTTATGTACATAACACCTTTGATAAAATGCTGGAATCAGGAGATTTTAAATAATGAGCACTAAATTATTATTAGGGTTAACAATACTGCTGCTGTCATTAAACGCCTGTGCGGTGCAACAAGTTAATATGAAAATACGGGTGCATGAAGAAAGCGGTGCTCCTGTTGAAAGCGCACTTGTCCGTGGCAGTTTTTATCAAGATCGAGTCGTTAATAAGCAATTACTAGATAGTCATCAAGGGTTGACGAACGAAGAAGGTGTCACTGAGTTATCTGGGCATGAGGAGCTTTATGTCGATTTAACGATAAAGAAAAAAGGGTACTATAATAGTGAAAAACGTGTAGTTGTACGTAATAATGAAGGACGCGATGTGTCTGTTTTATTACGGCCAAAGAAAAATCCTATCGCAATGTATGCTAAAAATTTAAAATTAGTTATACCTGAAAGAGGACGTGAATTTGGTTTTGATTTTTTTAAAGGTGATTTTGTTATGCCCGGCCATGGCGGGAGTCATGCCGATGTAAAAATTATGTTTAATAGGAACCTGATAAATAATGATGATTTCACTCAAACAGTTAGCTTGTCTTTTGCTAATCCAACAGATGGTGTTGCTGAAATGGAAACAAATGAGGCATGGAATGTTAGCGACTTTAAAACGCCATACAATGCAGTTGAAAATACTTATGAATCTGACCTTAAATTAACTTACAGTAGAAAAAAAACCGGCGTCTCAAAGAGTAATATAAACGTACCATTTTTTGTAAGATTAAGATCAAGCGCGGACAAAGAAGGAAATATAGAAGCAGCTTATTATTGTAAAATATTTTCAGGTATTGAGTTGTATGGAGTGCTTGCAGATAACCCTTCACTAAAAATGACCTACTATTGCAACCCCACTCTAAACGACCGCAATGTAGAATTTAATCCCCGTCAGAACCTGTTTAAAAACCTAAAGCATCTGGAAAAAGTGGATGCGCCGTAATGTTAGTCGGGTTGGGACTCAACCATTATGAAACGAACATGGGGTCAGCCATTAGCAGTTCCCAGTCAATAGGCAATAGCTATTTTTTTGCGGTTTTTACCCGTAAAATTTTAACCTGCTGTTAAATTGATAAGAATAATTGTACGCCTAAAATTTCATGTGAGATGTCAGAATAAATCTGCACCAGTCAGCCATTTGGATCTAGGGTAACTCTGAATAAGTCACCAATTCTGGCATAATAAAAACAAATCAACAAACAATCAGAAAGGCAGGCAAATGGCGGAACAATTATCTTTCTCAGAGGCAGTGAGGAACACAGGGTCAGGTCTTGTCTTTTGCCTCGCCGCCATGCTAATCTACTCTCATGGCAAGACCACTAAGAATAGAATTCGCAGGCGCACTTTATCACGTGACTTCGCGTGGTGACGGTCAGGAAGATATTTACCAGGACGATAATGATAGAGATATTTTTCTTGAGGTACTGGCTGAGGTAAAAGATCGTTTTAACTGGTCTATTCATGCTTATTGCCTGATGAGCAATCACTATCATTTACTCATCGAAACACCGAATAGCAATTTAGCTAAAGGTATGCGCCATTTGAATGGTGTCTATACGCAGCGATACAATCGTTTACACAAAAGGGTTGGGCATGTTT
>JAJRUF010000040.1 GCA_024277935.1 Gammaproteobacteria bacterium | reverse complement strand
TCTTTTGCTCCTAATAATCAGCTCAATGATGAATTTGTAAAATATTTTGATGAAAGTACTGAGTTTAGGCAAGGAACTGATTTTTTAAATGCTCATATGGGAGGGATTTATAGCATTGAATTTTCAATTCATGCGCCGAATGTAGGAGGGATAAGTGAACCAGAATTTTTAAACTCAGTGCAGAAACTTGTTGATTGGTTGTTAACACAGCCAGAAGTTGTACATGCAAACACTATTACTGATATTTTTAAACGACTGAATAAAAATATGCATGGTGATAATAAGGAATGGTACCGCTTACCTGATGAGCGAGCATTAGCTGCGCAGTATTTACTACTCTATGAAATGTCATTACCTTATGGGTTAGATTTAAATGATCAAATTAATATTGATAAGTCTGGCATTCGGGTTATTGTATCGTTAAAAACCATGAGCTCGAATCAGATGCTAGAACTTGAGCAGCGTATTAAGCAATGGCTAGGGAAAAATATAACACAATACAATATTGAACTAGCTAGCCCTATTTTAATGTTCTCTCATATAGGACGCCGTAATATCGGCCGAATGATTAGCGGATCTTTGCTTGCTTTGGTGCTTATTTCTTTTTTACTGATGTTTGCTTTTAAATCTATTAAATTAGGCTTGATTAGTTTGATTCCTAATTTAGTCCCTGCAGGAATAGCCTTTGGTATCTGGGGCTTAATTAATGGTCAAATTGGTTTAGGTTTATCTGTGGTCACAGGAATGACCTTAGGCATTGTGGTTGATGATACAGTTCACTTTATCAGCAAATATCAGCGAGCAAAAAACGAAAAGGGTATGAATAGTGAAGATGCTGTTAGGTATGCTTTTTCTACTGTAGGGGTAGCATTATGGGTTACCTCTATCGTATTAGTAACAGGGTTTATGGTATTGAGTTTTTCTCATTTTACCATGAATGCAGAAATGGGCTTAATGACAGCCATTACCATTGCTGTAGCACTATTTTTAGATTTACTGTTTTTACCCCCTTTATTAATGAGTATGGATAAAAAATAAAATTAATCAAAGCTTGTAAGGGAGTCAGTAACTATATTTATTCTAACATTTGGAAGTGAGGCTTTAGCCTCACTTCCAGAAATATTTACAAGGTTTATTAACAAACCACAGACTATAAATTGTAGAGCAGACTTTAGTCCGCTATCGAAGAGATGATTTACCGACTGTATGTGCTGGAGAATATCCGCCGTGGTCAGCAAGATGCCGCCGAAAGTAAAATCAAAACCGCTAAGGAGGCATTAAGGGATATTCAGACATGGTGAAATGGACGGCTCACGCTACAGCCCAGGTGCGTCATATCCATGACTATATTGTTCAGAATTCAGTGTTATATGCCAGACGGGGCAATGAAAAACTGGTTAAGAAAACCATCTGGCTGGACGAACCACCTCGCAAAGGCAGGAGGGTGCCGGAACTGAATCTGGGGGCTGTTCATGAGTTCGGGCTTTATTCCTACCGTGCTTTTTATCTGTTGACTTGGCTTTTTATTTTTCATCACTTCCTCCCACATTAACTCGTGGATAAAGCATACAGACATGGAATTATTCGATAAATATGCACTCTCTTGATCAGGATCGCTATGCGCCACTAATGATTGATTGGCCTAACTTCAGACCACGCTACTTAACGGACATTTAAGCCCCAGTGTCATTACCGCCTTTGCTCCTGTATACGACAGCTTCATTGTGAACCAATCTAGGTATGCGCCCACCTTGATATTCTCTGATTGCCGGAGGCGTAGCAGGCTAATTCGCTACTTATAGCCACCCTCAAAAATAAGTTAAAGATTAATTGGAAGGGATAATCCCAGCTAGTTACAATAAGCCACTTTTGGGTCGCCAGAAGAAGGAACTATTTCACCTACTGCAAAAGCTGTTTCACCTTGTTGCGTTAATATAGCCATTGTCTCAGCTTCATTTTCTACACCAACACAGACGATCATACCAATACCACAATTAAAGGTAGTCAGCATATCAGCTTGAGATATATTACCTTTTTCTTGGAGCCATTTGAATATTTCAGGAAATTCCCAAGCATTTAAGTTAATTGATGCATCGAGCCCTTCGGGTAATACACGAGGTAAATTTTCAGTTAAACCACCACCAGTAATATGTGCCAAGGCATGAACGGGTACAATTTTTAATAATTCTAGCAGTGATTTAACATAGATTTTAGTTGGCTCAAGGAGTGCTTGACCTAAGGGCTTGCCATTCAGTGACTGATCTAAAGATGCATTGCTAGTTTCAAGAATTTTACGAATTAAAGAGTAGCCATTAGAATGAGGGCCAGAAGAAGCAATACCAATTAATTTATCACCAGCTTTAACTTTGCTACCATCTAAAATATTATCTTTTTCTACAATACCGACACAAAAACCAGCAAGATCAAAGTCACCACCAGTGTACATGCCTGGCATTTCAGCGGTTTCACCACCAACAAGAGCCGCACCTGAAAGCTCACAACCTTGTCCAATACCTGCAATAACAGAGCTGGCAGTCTCTACTTCTAGTTTGCCTGTTGCGTAATAATCAAGAAAAAATAGTGGCTCTGCACCCAAAACAATAATATCATTAACACACATGGCAACAAGATCTATACCTACTGTGTTATGAATACCTAACTCTATGGCAAGTTTAAGCTTTGTACCTACGCCATCTGTGCCAGATACCAGAATAGGATTTTTATAGCGATCTAATGGAAGTTCAAACAAAGAGCCAAAACCACCTAAGCCGGCCATTACTCCCGGTCTATGTGTTTTAGCTGCGATAGGTTTAATACGTTCAACGAGGTCATTGCCTGCTTCAATATCAACACCTGCACTTTTATAATTTAGGCTTTCTTGATTTTGTTTGCTCAATGTAGTGTTCTCTTAAATTAAAGTTAATGATATATCTACCGATATTGTACAAGACATCAAGTAATTTGTGTGAACGATATGAAAGTATGGATTAGAAGCTTAGTTATTTTTTTGCTACTGACTGAACAAAGTGTTTATGCGGTAGAGGTAGAAGGTCTATATGATGTTGAAGTTATAGCTAAAAGTGAGCAAGAAAAGAACAAATTAGCCGCCATTAAACAGGCTTTGCAACGTGTGTTAATGCGCACTTTGGCAGGAGATAACATCTTAACTGATAACACGGTTCGTAGCGTTTTAGCCAATGCCTATAATTATGTTGCTGAATATCAGTTTTCTTTGGCTCCAACAAACGATAAAGATATGCGTGTAATGCGCGTTATTTTTGACCAACAAAGTTTGATTAATACTTTACGCCCCGGAAAACTTTGGCTATGGAATGAGGTTCGGCCAAGAACTTTAGTCTGGTTAGTAGTGGAACAAGATGGTCTACAGAGTTTTTTTGACCCAGATGAAATGCCAGATATTGATAGGGCATTAAAGCAGGCATCAGAGCAGAAAAAAATCCCTATTCTATTACCTATGCAAGACTTACGAGAGAAGCGAGAGCTTTCCACAGGCGATGTATTGAGCGCATACTCCAAACATTTACTGGAAATGTCTGTACGCTATGAAGTTGTCTCTACCCTAGCAGGAAAGATAGTAAAACAGGGGACTTGCTGGAAAGCCGAGTGGACATTATATTTTGATGGCAAAATTTCACAATGGGTAGATGCTTGCTCAACACTTGATAATATTGCTTTAAACGCTTTTCAGGGGATATATGGCCATTTATCAACTTTTTATGCCGCAAAACATGGAGTAGGAAATGTTGATGAAATGATAATGAAAATTTTGGGCGTTAAAAAAGTTTCTGAACTTATGAAGATAACTGAGTATCTTGAAGCTATGCCAATGATTAAAACAGCAACCTGGGTCAAATCTGAGAATGGTTATAATATATATAGAGTGTTTTATCAGGGCAACATGCAAGACCTCAACAGACAAATTGCAACGGGAAAGATATTAGCTACGGTAAACCGTTCAAGACAAAATACAGGAGAGGTTACATACCAGTTTTTAAAAATAAATTAAGGGAGTCAGTAATAAATAATGTTCTCAGATCTCGCAGAATTTTTTTTCTCTTTGGCTCTTCTCAAGAGAAGGGTAGCTGCGTTGCTGAAACAGCTGCATAGCTTGCGATGAAACTGTTTCATCGCCTTGCTATCGACAAAAATCAACAGCTTCTAATTTCCACATCCGTGACCGCACGAGGTATAAGTACCTAGCAAAAACTTATAAGCCATAGAATACAACGAGGTTAAATAATTGTACTTTTCAATATTAGTTGCTGCCCTTTAGTTTCAGTCCAGACTGCAAAAAAACCGTTTTTAGTTTTTACAATACGAGGGTGGGAGGCCCTTAAATTTGGCGTAGATATGCGTTTGTAAGCCGACCAATTATTACCTTGGTTACTCGATTTAGCCATAAAAACTTCTAAGCCATTTTCAGTCATCATATCCCATACAGCAACAACTCTACCATCATCATGAGCCGCTATATCAGCATGGATTGCTGATTCTGACCCCAAAGACAGAGGTTTAGACCAGCTTTTACCCGCATCATCAGAATAGAGATAATATACCCCTAAATGATCTGGATGCCCTGTACCTACAACAGAGTGAATCCGTTTTTTATCTAAGGTATTTTGAAAATCTAAACCACCTCCAATATGAGGGCAACCATCAAACTGCCAGTTAAAATCACCAACATGATTTAAAGGCTTCCACTGTTTCTGCTTATTCATAACGCCAATAGACATATCAGAGGGCTGTTTATTACGATATAGCACATAAGCATTCCCTTCGGGATCACTTTTCACCGTATTCCAGCAACAAGAACATGAGAATGGGTCTAGTGTTTTATTACTTTGCCAGCTGATTCCACCATCAATTGATTTGGCATAGCGTAGGCCTTGAGTGGGTTTTGCACCTTTACTAAGAACTCGACTATCAAGCCAGACAGCATGCATAGCATATTTATCTGCACTCATATCGGTAAAGCCATGCGGGCCTTTTGTCCAGTCAGGTGGTGCGACAGAATATTGCCAGTGCTCTCCTCCATCTGTTGAACGGGCTGCTTGCATTGGCCCGGCATGAAAGCGTCTGTTAGGATCGTATTTTGACCAAGTTACAACAATTGTATTTCCTTGAGCAGTAATTTGAGCATCATTACCGCGAGACATTCTTACCGCAAGATTATCTTGATTTAAAATATTAACAGCCACTGACCAGGTTTTACCCCCGTCCTCACTCTTTTGATACCAAAGTGATTTTTTACTGTGTTGTAATTTGCCTGTTAATAAGTATAACTGATTATTGTTATTTACAACATCAATACTGATAACACCATCTGGAGTGTTATGAACATGTTTTTTTTGAATGGTTGGAGTAACTTTTACTTGCTCAGCAGTAGCAACTTTAGAATTTGAGTTAATAGTACAGGCTGTACTATTAAGCAATATTAAAGAAATATAAAATAAATATTTGTTCATCACAAAGCCTTTTTTATTATTTTTATAACAACAAAAAGCCCTCTTGTTATACAAGAAAGCTTTTTGAAGGTAAAAACTAAACTTATTTAAATATCTAGACCGATACTTGCAAAGAAAGTTCTTTGTGGGTAGGGGTGAAAATCGTAGTATTCTTCATCCAGAAGGTTGTCAATTCCGACAGAAAACTTAGCAGTCGTATCATGACCAACATCCATTTTAAAGTCAGACTTTATATTGACAAGAACATATTCAGAAGACCCCCCATATACGGCTTGATTAGTATCAGTATTATCAGCTCTAATATGTTGGTTGCTTCTATATTGTAGAGCCACAATATTATCCCAGTGTGGCGTTGTATGATAAGTTAAAGTAGCATTAGCTCTCCAGTGAGGTACTCTAGTCCACTCATTACCGACCAGCCTAGGAGCCTGTCCGAAAACAGCCAAGACAAAGGAATATTTGTAATCAATTTTTGAAAAAAAATTAAAATTATTTTTAATAATCAATTTATTTTTCAAAATTAGCTTGAAATTGTCATTTTTACACCTTTTTCTCCTGTT
>JAJRUF010000039.1 GCA_024277935.1 Gammaproteobacteria bacterium | reverse complement strand
TAGTGGGTGATGATTTATTCGTTACTAACCCTGCTATTCTTCAAGAAGGCATTGATAAAGGGATTGCAAATTCAATTTTAATCAAAGTAAACCAAATCGGTACTTTAACTGAAACTTTAGAAGCCATTAACAAAGCATCTGCTGCGGGATATAGTGCCGTTGTTTCACATCGTTCAGGTGAAACTGAAGATACCACGATTGCTGATTTAGTAGTTGCTACCGGGACAGGTCAAATAAAAACGGGTTCTTTAAGCCGTTCAGACCGTATTGCTAAATACAACCGTTTAATGAAAATAGAAGATGAGTTGGGTGATAGTGCAGTTTATGCAGGTCGTAGCGCTTTTAAAATGCTATAACAGCAGACGAAAGGCTCAAAGCTAACGACGAAAAAGCGAATAAGAGAAATTGTGAGTTTTGTTAAAATCCTTATGCTTGTGTTGATACTACTGATTGTCCAACTGCAATATCGTTTGTGGCTGGGAGACGGTAGTGTCAAGCAAGTTAATGAATATCAACAACGTCTGGATAGGCTCAAAGTCGAAGCAAAGGAAAAAAAAGAGCGCAATGATGCGTTATATGCAGAAGTGCTTGATTTAAGAAAAGGGAAAGAGGCGATAGAGGAAAGAGCCCGTTATGAATTAGGAATGATTAAGGAAAATGAAACTTTTTTTCAAGTGATTGAATAACAACTATACCTATCAATATGATGGCGTCCATAAACTATTGGGCTGTTGTTCCTGCTGCTGGTGTCGGCAAAAGGATGCAAGCAGACAGACCCAAACAATATCTTCCATTGGCTGGTAAAACGGTTTTAGAACAAACTTTAGCACGGCTTATACAGGCTGATGTTTTTTCTGCTATCGCTGTTGCCATATCCAGAGAAGACCCTTACTGGCCTGAACTTGCTTGTTCCAATGACGAAAAAATAATTACTGCTGCAGGCGGTAAAGAACGGGCAGACTCGGTATTATCAGCTTTAAAGTCATTAACAGAGCAAGCTTCAGATGACGACTGGGTATTGGTGCATGACGCTGCAAGACCGTGTTTAACCAGTGAAGATATTCATTTATTGATTGAAACATTAAAAGAGGATGAAGTCGGTGGTATATTGGCCTTGTCCTCGCACGATACATTAAAAAATGTTGATGGGCTTAAAATTACCGAAACCATTGATAGAAGTGTTATTTGGCGAGCTTTAACTCCACAGATGTTTCGCTATGGACTATTAAAACAGGCATTGGAAGCAGCAGTAGGAAATTCAGCGGTTACTGATGAAGCCAGTGCCTTGGAGATGCAAGGTTTACAACCTAAAATTGTGGAAGGCCGTCCAGATAATATTAAAATTACCCGTCCCGAAGATTTATCACTCGCACAGTTTTATATGGAGCACCAGGTATGATAAGAGTTGGCCAAGGTTATGATGTACATCGCTTTATTGATGAAGGTAAAGTTATATTAGGTGGTGTAACTATAGACTATGACCAAGGGCTGGAAGCCCATTCAGATGGAGATGTGGTTTTACATGCTTTATCTGATGCATTATTGGGTGCGGCAGCATTAGGTGATATAGGTAAACACTTTCCCGATACTGATCCTGAATTTAAAGGTGCAGATAGTAGAGTCTTATTACGCCATGTATACGGCATTGTGCAGGAGAGGGGGTTTAAGCTGGTTAATGCGGATATCACCATAATAGCCCAGGCGCCAAAAATGGCTCCTCACATAGTGGCAATGTGTACTAATATTGCAAAAGATTTAGAGGTAGACATTAACTGCATTAATGTAAAGGCGACAACCACAGAAAAACTAGGTTTTGAGGGACGAAAGGAAGGGATTGCTGTACAGGCAATTGTGTTGATAGACTAATAACTTCCGTTTTTGACTTGTCTTTTGATACCACAGAAGCACTAAATAAAATAGTTTCATAGCTTGGCTATACGCCTATTTTATTAGTACTCCTGTGAAGACAAAATTCTGCATCAATCTCCTGGAACTTATTTAGTTCTCACTCCTTACTGTCCATTTTCATGAGTGATTAAATCTTCTGGTAATTTCTCCTTCTCTTCTCCTGATGATTTCCTATAACTATGTTTGTTGTGTTTTGATGGACAAGTATCTAATTATTTTATTTTGTAAACTTTACCTGTCTTTTTTAAATGACAAATCTACAACATTCAGCAATAAAAATTCCTGTTTGGGAATATGCATATAGCGGACCAGTTTGTACCGGAAAAATCAAAACTATACCCGATGATTTTATTGTTGAAGAGCAATTACCTTTTCACCCAGGTGGCTCAGGCGAACACGTTTTTTTGCAAATTGAAAAATGTGGCGAAAATACAGAGTATGTTGCCAGGTTATTGGCTCGATTTGCAGGTGTCAGGCAACGTGATGTCAGTGTTGCGGGTTTAAAAGACCGTCATGCCAGAACTACGCAATGGTTTAGTGTGTGGCTGCCAGGAAAAGATGCCCCAGATTGGCAACAAATCGAAACAAAAAGTATTAAAGTGGTGCAGTCACTGCGTCACGCCAGGAAACTCAAGAGAGGTGTGCTATCTGGTAATCGGTTTGAAATAATAATCAGGGAGTTGCAGGGAGACAAGACTAGGCTTGATGAGCAACTCCAACAGATCAATATAGCCGGGTTTCCAAACTATTTTCGTGTGCAGAGATTTGGCCATCAAGGACAAAACGTTGAAAAGGCAATGTCTTTATTTCAAGGTGCAAAAGTAAAACGTGAGCAACGTAGTATTTATTTATCTGCTGCGCGGTCATATTTATTTAATCAACTTTTGGCTAAAAGAGTCATAGCGAGTAACTGGAATCAGGCTGTGTCAGGAGACGTGTGTATTTTTGATCAGTCTAATAGTTATTTTAAATCAACTGAGCTTGATGCATCAGTTCTACAGCGAATAAAGCGAGGTGAAATTCATCCAGCCGGTCTATTGTTTGGAAAAGGGGAAAGAGAAACTAGTGCCCTAGCATTGGAATTTGAAGACTCTATTATAGATTTAAATACAGAATTGGTAGATGGACTTATAAAATATGATTTAAAGAGCGATAGACGATCAATGCGGATAATGGTACGAGATTTGCGATGGGAATTTAAATCGGATTCAGAATTATTATTAAAGTTCTCATTGCCAGCTGGTAGCTATGCAACATCGTTAATAAGGGAATTAATTGAGATTGAATAACTATTTTTCAGCGTAATTTGTATCCACAAATAATAAGCCCGGTAGGTTGGGTTGAGGAACGAAACCCAACAAACCTATACACAACAGGCGATCAAATCATGCAATACCGCCGAGCCACTATTCCAGGAGCGTGTTATTATTTCACGGTCAATATAGCTGAACGAAATAAATCATAAAAAATAAGGGTCAGAGTAATAATTATGTTTCACCAAAGATAGCAGGTTTATTTTACTTTGACCCCGAATATTTCAGGAAATATAAAATGCAAAATGAAAGACGTGACCACACTGCTCATTTCCTGTTCCTAATATTTCTAACTTGGAAAGGCATTAAGATGGAAAACAATACACCTCAAGCTATCTTTTATCCATGAAAATATTTAAAAAACAACATAAACCCATTCCAGAAAAGGAAGACCTAGAACCATGGAAAAAATTTCTGTTTGATGCAGACAGTTGGATGGACTCCATTTCGCTCCTTCACCCATATTCAATTGCAGTTGTCTTGTTGAGTACGCTGTTATTTGTGATCTTACCGGACGATATTCTGTCACGCAGTCCAATCCTCAAATACTATACCGACGTGATGGGCTGGCTGGTGCCCGGCGTACCTGCTTATGCAGAAAATACCGGTTCAGAGCGGGTATTATTACTGCATGCCTTCAACTGGATGTTTGTCCCTT
>JAJRUF010000038.1 GCA_024277935.1 Gammaproteobacteria bacterium | reverse complement strand
GAAACAGTTATTGTAACGTCCTACCAACTAGCCGATGGGCACTATAGAAATACAATTGAGCTGGATAGAAATGACCAAATTGGTGATATGTTTAAAGCACTTTATGGTATGCAGGTTAAGTTAAATGCTGATCTTTCTCACACTAAAGAATCAGCTGCAGAATCAATGCGAATTAAACAGGCTTTGGATAATGTAAGCTCTAGCGTGATGGTTGCAGATAATAATTTAGATATTATTTATATGAACAAAACTGTTTATGACTTATTTAATAATGCGGAAGCAGATATTCAAAAAGATTTACCTAATTTTAGAGCAGATCAATTATTAGGGGCAAATATTGATCAGTTTCATAAAAACCCAGCGCATCAGCGTGGAATGTTACCCGGGCTTACCAGTACATTTAATGCGAGCTTGATGTTGGGAGGAAGAACCATAGACTTTATTGCCAATCCTGTAACTGATGATGATGACAAACGTATAGGTACTGTTGTTGAGTGGTTAGATAGAACTCATGAAGTGAGAATTGAAAAAGAAATTGAAAATATTGTAGAAGCTGTGAAGTTAGGTCAATTAGATTCTCGAATTGAAATGGCAGATAAAGAGGGTTTTTTTGAAAAGCTTAGTGAAGGGATAAATGAATTAACAGATATTATTGATCATGCTTTTGCTGATGTTTCTAGTACGATGCAAAGTATGGCAACAGGAGATTTAACGAATCGAATTGATAGCGAGTACCAGGGTGTTTATCTTGAGTGCAAAAATAGTATAAATTCCTCCATTGATCAAATTGCTGAAATTGTTGGGAAAATTAATGATTCAGCTGGGTCTATTAATAATTCATCTCAAGAAATTGCCAGCGGAAATAATAACCTTTCTCAACGAGCTGAGCAGCAAGCCGCAAACTTGGAAGAAACAGCCTCAAGTATGGAAGAGCTGACCAGTACAGTTAAAAATAACTCTGAAAATGCTCAACAGGCTAATCAAGTGGCAACAACAGCGAGACAGTTAGCCGAAAAAGGTGGGGATATAGTCAACTCAGCTGTATCAGCGATGCAGGAAATTAATGACAGCAGTAATAAGATTGCTGAAATTATTGGAGTCATTGATGAAATTGCCTTTCAAACTAATTTATTAGCATTAAATGCATCAGTTGAAGCGGCAAGAGCCGGTGAGCAAGGGCGAGGATTTTCGGTGGTCGCAACAGAAGTTAGAAACTTAGCTCAAAGAAGTGCTACTGCAGCCAGGGAAAGTAAGGAATTGATTCAAACAAGTGTACAAAAAGTGAGGTCTGGGACGCAGTTTGTCAATGAAACAGGAAAATCTTTAAGTGAAATTGTCACAGGTGTTAAAAAAGTGGGTGATATAGTAGCTGAAATTGCGGCGGCTAGTGTGGAGCAATCACAAGGTATCGAACAAGTGAATCAAGCCGTTTCTCAAATGGATGAAATCACCCAACAAAATGCAGCATTAGCTGAACAAGCCTCAGCTGCAAGTGTATCAATGAGTGAGCAATCTACTAATATGACAGAGTTACTTGGATTCTTTAAAACGGAGGGACAACCGCTAATTCAACAATCAAATTCAATTACTCAGGCTGTAGTTGCTCAATCAGTACAAAAAGTAAGCCCAGCCGCAACTACACCCCCAGCTGAAATTACGTCATCTGATAATAGTGACGAATGGGAAGATTTTTAAAAAAAATATAAAACTGAATATAGGCTTTTTAAGATAATAAGTAGGATGTGCTGAGGAACGAAGCGCATCAATTGTAAACGATGCGCTTCGTTCCTCAGCACATCCTACAATTAAATTATTATTTTTAATAAACATTATAAAAGAGACGTATAAATATGACTGCTGACTCCCAAATAGAACAGTTTTTAACCTTTGAACTTGCGGGTGATTCTTATGGAGTAGAAATTCTTAAGGTGCAAGAAATCAGAGGCTGGGAGCCGGTAAGAAATATTCCTAATACGCCAGATTTTATTAAAGGTGCTCTCAACTTGCGTGGCTCAATCGTACCTATTATTGATTTGCGTGACCGGTTTGGTATGGAAAGTACTGAATATTCTCCCATTACTGTAGTCATTGTTCTCTGTATAGAAGAGGGAAATGTAATGGGCATTGTTGCTGATGCTGTATCAGATGTATTAGAAATTAAATTGGGGGAGATTAAGGACTCACCAAAACTAGGGGCTAAAATTGATACGCGTTATATGCGTGGTATGTATGTAGGTAATACAAAAATGGTGATGTTACTTAATGTCAATAAATTATTAGATCCAGATGAGTTTGAAGAGGTTGCTAAGCTGTAATGGCTGATAGAGTTGTCGCAATTATTAATCAAAAAGGTGGTGTGGGGAAAACAACAACCTCGACCAATTTAACCCATGCCCTGGCAAAAGCAGGTAAAAAAGTAACAGTTATTGATTTAGACCCTCAAGGACATTTAGCCGTTTCTTTTGGAGTTATAAATCCTAACCGGCCTGGTCTTGATGAGATTATGCTGGGTGATGCTGATATTACTAAAATGCTGGTGCCTGTTAGAGAGAATTTACAATTAATTGTAGCAGGGCCACGATTACAGCAAATTGAACAGCTTTCTGATGGAGGGGCTAAACGGGGTGATTTGCTGCGTAAAGCATTGCATGAAAACCTTAATGATCAAGATTTTGTATTTATAGACTGCCCACCTTCATCGGGTGTTTTAGTTGCTAATGCTTTATTTGCTGCCGATGAAATTTTAATTCCAATGACCAGTGATTTTTTAGCCTTACAGGGACTCTCTCATATGATGGGAACGATTAAACGTTTTGAAAAGGTGTTAAACAAAAAATATAAGCTATCCTTAGTGATGTCAAGGTATGTAACAACACGAAGAATATCTAAAGAAGTGTTAAGTAAGATGTTGAAATATTTTCCTAATCAAGTGTTGTTTACCGTTATTAGGGAGACAGCATTATTAGCAGAGTGTCCAAGTTTTGGAAAAACAATACTCGAATATCGCCCGGGAAGTCGCTCGGCAAGAGATTTTAGAAGTCTGGCTAAAGACTTTTTGGAAGGGAAAGTAATGTAATGGCAGAAAAAAATGAAAAAGATTTAATTGGTTTTGATCCACTTGCTTGGATGAATGACGGTGATACTGAAAGTTCTGCTCAAAATGATAATGTAGATACGGCTCATACTGTAGACACAGAACAAGTCGCTTTAGCAGAACAAAAGGAGGAGCTGGACACTGTAATAGTGACTGAAGCAGCAATAGAAAGTGACCTTGTTGAAGGTGGAAATAGTCAGTTAATACTAGATTCAACGCTTAATATTCAAAATGTAAGTCATTTATATGAACAATTATTAGTTTTGCTAGAAGGGCAGGACAAAATTGAGATTGATGCCTCTTCTGTTGTGACAGTCGATACTGCAACATTACAGCTATTAATAGTATTAAAGCAGTCAGCCGTTAAGTTAGGAAAAGAAATTATATTTGATTTTCCTTCAGACAAGTTTATTGAATCTGCGGAGCTATTAGGCTTAGCTGAAATGTTGGAAATTGATCAGGCTGCTGCTGGTTTTTTCTAATTCTTAGGCAGTTAGTAACAAATAGTCTACGCTAGGTATGGTATTTGTTGCTAACTGCCTTATCAACTTAGACAAAGAGGAAGGCTGTGTCAGATAATCAACGTGAATTTTTGTATACCAGGGATGATTTTGATTTTTTGCGAAAAATATCTAATAAGCATTCTGGTATTTTAGTCCCTGATGATAAGTTTGATATGTTTTATTCAAGACTATCAAAGAGAGTAAGAGTACGTGGGCTGGAAAATTTTAAGGAATATTGTCTCTATCTTAAAAATAATCCAGAACAGGAATTTACCGAATTTATTAATGCTGTTACCACTAATTTAACTTCATTTTTCAGAGAAAAACATCATTTTGAATATTTAAAAAATACTATTATCCCCGAAGTTCTAAAAAGAAATAGCACAAAAAAAACTATAAGGGTTTGGTCTGCAGGCTGCTCTACCGGTGAAGAGCCTTATTCAATAGCCATGACTTTATTGGAACATGTACCTAGTGCTTGGGATATTAAAATTCTTGCAACAGACTTAGATACGCAAGTTTTACAGAAGGCGGCTACAGGTATTTATACTAAAGATAGAATTGATGGCTTATCGAGCAAAATAATAAATAAATGGTTTAAGAAAGGCACAGGAAAGAATGCAGTAAAAGTAAAAGTCCACTCAGATTTACAAGCGATCATTCAGTTTAAGCAACTTAATTTAATGGGAAGTTGGCCTATTAAGAATAACTTTGATTTTATTTTTTGTAGGAATGTACTTATTTATTTTGACCGGGATACCAAGCAACTTTTAGCGCAACGGTATGGCAAATTACTGGCGATAGGTTCTCATTTATTAATTGGACATTCTGAATCATTAAATCAACTGGATACCTGTTTTGATTTGATTGGCAATACTATCTATAAAAAAATTAAGTAATCATTGGACTTGCAGATAGGGATTAATAAATTATATGACACAAAAAAAAGTAATTAACCCACCTTCTATTTCTGAATTTAAGGATATAACACGCTTTTGGGATAAAGAAAATAATTTAGTTTGTGCAAGAATCTTACCGGGTGAATATTATGTAACCACTGAAGATGAAAGTGTGACAACCGTATTAGGTTCATGTATTGCTGCTTGTATTCGTGATAAAGAGTCGGGTGTAGGGGGAATGAATCATTTTATGCTTCCTGAGACCAATAAGCATAAATTAGCAGTTGGAGCGGAGTCTGTAGTGGGAAATGCGACCCGTTATGGGAATTACGCTATGGAACATTTAATCAATATGATTTTAGCCAATGGAGGGAAGCGAAAAAATTTGGAGGTTAAACTTTTTGGTGGTGGAAAGATTATTCCTACATTAGGTGATGTTGGACAAAGAAATATTGATTTTGTACTTGAATATATTGATACAGAAGCTTTAAAGCTAGTTTCTAATGATTTAGGAGATATTTATCCTAGGAAAGTTATATATTTTCCTAAAACTGGAAAAGTTAGGATGAAAAAAATTAAAGACTTACATAATGAAACCATTGCTTCACGCGAGAAACAGTATCGTACATCTATTAAAGACGTTGTTGTGGAAAGTGATGTTGAGTTATTTTAGGGACTGTGAGGTTTTGAATAATGAGTAAAAAAATTAAGGTATTGATTATTGATGATTCAGCATTGATTCGGCAGATGCTGACAAAAATTTTTAGTTCATCAGCTGAAATTGAAGTGGTAGGATCTGCTGTTGACCCCATTGTTGCAAGAGATAAAATTAAAAAACTTAACCCTGATGTATTGACATTAGATATAGAAATGCCTCGAATGGATGGTTTGACTTTTTTGCGTAATTTAATGCGTTTAAGGCCCATGCCGGTTGTTATGATTTCGACACTAACAGAAAAGGGGGCCGCCGTAACGTTAGAAGCTTTAGAATTAGGTGCGGTAGATTTTGTAGCAAAACCAAAAGTGGATGTTTCAAACTCACTTAATGAATATGCAGAAGATATTATTGCTAAAGTAAAAATGGCGGCTAAAGCAAAAGTCAGGCCACTTGATGTTAGACCTAGCACCAAGCCAATAAGAACACCAGTAAGAACACCAGTTCCAGTTAAGCATTCTGCTGATGCTATTATTAAAGCATCAGTTGCCAAGTCTCATTTTAAAACAACCGATAAAATTATCGCCCTAGGAGCATCAACGGGAGGGACTGAAGCCTTGAAGGATGTTGTGGTGGGCTTGCCGGTAACAACACCTGCAATTGTTATCTCTCAGCATTTACCTGCAGCTTTCAGTGTATCATTTGCCAAGCATGTTAATGATGTCACTGAAATGTCTGTGTGTATTGCACAAAATGGACAACAAATTTTACCTGGAAATATTTATATTGCACCAGGTGATAAACATTTATTAGTCAGCAGAGATGGTGCTCGTTATATTTGTCAGTTAAATGATGGCCCTCCTGTTAACCGTCATAAACCTTCAGTGGAAGTGATGTTTCGCTCAGTGGCTCAAAATGTGGGAAGCAATGCAATAGGTGTTATGCTAACTGGAATGGGGGCGGATGGAGCTATGGCAATGAAAGAAATGAAAGATGCTGGCGCAGTTAATATTGTGCAGGATGAAGCGAGTAGTGTGGTTTGGGGAATGCCTGGAGAGGCATTTAAACTGGGCGCAGCTGACCATGTTGTTGCTCTTGATAAAGTGGCGGCAAAAATTTTATCACTAGTCTAATTTAGGATAATAAATGACTTTCTTCAAACAGGTCTGGTTTCTTATATTGGTTTTTATAATAACAATGGTGTTGCCCATTTTTATGGCAACTGACTATCTTTATTGGATAGTATTACCTTGTACTTTTGTAATAAGCCTTTTTTGTATTTATAGAACTCAATATTCCTTAGCTGAGACGGCAGATGAAAAATTTGAGGTAAATGATAATAAGCTTAATTTATTTATAGACCAGTATGCCTCAAAAGTTAAGTTATGTCTGGGGCAGGAAGTAACGTCATGTCATGAAGAATTAGCTCAATTAAAAAAAATAGTGGCTGATGCGGTAGAAACGATGACAAGTAGCTTCAATAGCCTACACAGTTTAACCTCTGAACAGTCTAATGCTGTCCATTCATTAATGCATAGCTTAGATGAAAGTGAAAGTGGAACTGAAGAAAGTTTAAACTTTGCTAAGTTTGCGCAAGAAACGGATGAGGTCTTTAAGTTTTTTATTGATCATATTTTACAAATTAGTAAACAAAGTATGGAGATGGTGGGAGTTATTAATGATGTGGAAGAACATATGTTGCAAGTAGAAAAATTGTTGACAGATGTTCAGGGAATTGCCGATCAGACAAATTTGTTAGCATTAAATGCGGCTATAGAAGCAGCAAGAGCAGGGGAAGCGGGTAGAGGTTTTGCAGTTGTTGCTGATGAGGTGCGTAATCTATCAAAAAATTCTGATAAATTCAGTGAAGAAATTAGAGTTGTAGTCAATGCATCTAAGAAAAATATTTCACTCGCTCAAGATATGATTCAAAATATGGCATCTAAAGATATGAATGTTGCCATTACATCTAAAGCAAATATTGATACTATGATGACTGGAATTGCCAAGATGAATGATAATATTGCCATTAAAATTGCTGAAGTATCTAATATGACAGATCAGATTGATAATAGTGTTGGTCAAGCCATAAGAGGGTTACAATTTGAAGATATGGTTAGACAAATGATTGAATATTTAGAATTAAATATATTACATTTTCAGGCAATGAGTGATGAGGTTAAAATAGGTATTGGGTTATTTAAAACGGGGAAAGAGCCTATCTGGATTGCTGAACTAGGACAAGGTATTTCTAGGTTAGATGAAATGAGCCAGCAATGGAATAATAAAGATAAAAAAGCAGTTTCACAGCACTCAATGGATGAAGGCGAAATAGAATTATTTTAGAAAAAGAGGAATATAAAAATGGGAATAGAAACACGATTAGATTCAGCTTCAAAAATATTAACCATCAATATTTCAGGCCGTTTTGATTTTGGAGTTCATCAGCAGTTTCGTAAAGCAACAGAACAAGCTAGTACTGGAATAACAAATATTATGGTTGATATGACAAAAGTTGATTACATGGATAGTTCAGCTCTTGGAATGTTATTGGTTTTGCGAGATAAAGTGGGTGAAAATAAAAGTGCAGTGTGTATTAAGGGTGCTAAACCAGAAGTGAAAAAGATATTAGAAATTGCAAATTTTGATAGATTATTTACTTTGGAATAAAGGCATATCCTATAATTTAGTGGCCGTACCCGTAGTAAGGGAGCAATCAAATATAAACTTCATCTCAGACACACAAAGTATATTTGGTGGTGGGTCAAATATGTTGCTAAGGCAACTAGAAAAAATAATATCCCCTAGTTCCCACGGTCTCCGTGGGAATTTATACTGGAACGCTCTGCGTTCCGTGATGCAGAGCGACACAATATTGACAATTACCGCTATATTTATACCAAATGCTATACTCTCCAGTTTTAAAGAGATAAATAATTATATTACCCTAGCCCCTTAAAATTGGATTATGAGAAAAAGTGATTTTGATTATTATTTGCCTGAGCATCTAATAGCACAAAAACCATTGGCAGAGCGTATTGCGAGTCGAATGTTAAGTATGAACAAACATTCAGGGGCTATAAAGGATCTATACTTTATCGACTTGATTGATTTAATGAACAAAGATGATTTGTTGGTTTTAAATGATACCAAAGTGATTCCAGCACGCTTATATGGCAACAAACAAACCGGGGGTAAAGTTGAAATTTTAATTGAACGAATACTGGATGAGCATCATGCTCTTGCTCATATTCGTTCCAGTAAATCGCCCAAACCTGATAGTGTTATTAAGTTAGATAATGGTTTTTCTTGTCGAGTAACCGGAAGAGAAAATGATTTGTTTTGCCTAGATGTTAGTGATGATAATACGGTTTTAGATCTTTTGGATCAAATCGGTCATATTCCATTACCTCCTTATATTACCAGGGCTGATGATAAAGATGATTTAACACGCTATCAAACTGTTTTTGCCAAACAACAAGGGGCTGTTGCTGCACCAACAGCGGGCTTACATTTTGATCAAAATACAATTAATCAATTAGAGGCTAAGGGCGTTAATAAAGCTTTTGTTACATTACATGTAGGAAGTGGTACGTTTAGGCCTGTTAAAGTGGAGAACCTGTCTGAGCATGTTATGCATAAAGAATATTTCTCTGTGGAACAAACCACTGTTGATGCAGTGCAACAAACAAAAGAAAATGGTGGACGTATTATTGCTGTGGGAACAACGGCTGTTAGAGCTTTAGAATCAGCATCTTGCTCAGGTCAACTAACAGCCGGATTTGGTGATACAGACTTATTTATAACACCAGGGTATAAATTTAAATCAGTTGATGCCATGCTAACTAACTTTCATTTACCCGAATCAACCTTGTTAATGCTAATTTCTGCATTTGCAGGCTATGAGCATGTGATGAATGCTTACCAACATGCTATTAAACAACAGTATCGTTTTTTTAGTTATGGTGACGCGATGTTTTTATCTTAGGCAACTGGAAGCAAAGTGGGTAGGTTTTTTTCAGATGCTTTTTTAAATGAAAATGCTATAGTTCTAATTGTTTTTGTATTCTTAGGACAGGCTCTGTGATTAATAAATACTCAACCTTTATGTTTTTAGAAACATTAGGTGAAAGCATACATGCTGATGTATATAAATCATTAGTGAATAAGGATAAAACCAAACAACTTTATGTTATTAAAAAAATCAAGCCACAGTTTTGCAGTACAGATTTACTTTACTATTTGCAGCAACAGATTGCACAATTAAATGAACTTGCATTGATTGATGTTGTTATTCCCACTTTATATACCCCAAATATAGAAACAATATTTCTAGTCCAACCTTGGTTGACAAGTATTAGCTTGTCACAATGGCTAAAGCAACAAAAAAATATTTCCCTAGTTGATACACTAAAAATAATAATAACTATTGCTGAACAATTAGAGTTGCGACATAGAGCGGGTCATATCCATAAAAGTGTAAAGCCTAGTAATATATTGATTGATAAAAAAAACCTTAAAGTAAGTTTAATTGATGATGTTAGAGTTATAGATATAAACCAAATAAGCCACTTTATTTATCAAGATATTTTTCGGACAGAAACATTACCTTACCTATCCCCTGAACAGACGGGAAGAATAAAGCATACGGTTAATTATTCAACAGATTTATATTCTTTGGGCATAGTACTTTTTGAATGCTTAACAGGACGGCCTCCTTTTTTATTTTCAGATCCCATTGCTATTATTCACTCTCATTTAGCTGAAACACCCGCTTTAGCACAGTCAATTAATCTAAAAATACCTGAAATATTAGGCAGGATCACATCTGAGCTGCTTGAAAAAGCACCCGAAAAAAGATATCAAACAGCTGCCGGATTAGTTTATGATTTAAAACAGTGTGTTAAGGATTGGGAAGAGCATAAACATATTGGCCGGTTTACTTTAAAACAACATGATTTTAGTAACCGAATTACCATTCCTTCATTAATGGTTGGGCGTGACCAGGAAAAAAAACAATTACTAGAAAACTATCAAAAAGCCTGTACAGGTTTATTCCAATCTGCTCTTATTTCAGGGTTATCGGGAATAGGTAAAACACGTTTAATACAAGAATTACAGTTACCCATTGTGCAGCATAAAGGCTATTTTACTTCGGGTAAGTTTGACCAGTTTAAAAAACATATTCCATACAGTACTTTGATTCAGGCACTTACTCGGCTTGTTAGAATTTTCTTAACAGAAGATCAGCAACGTATTGATTACTGGCAACAAAGAATGCGTTATCAATTAGGCGAACATGCTAAATTAATGACAGACCTAGTCCCTGAATTAGAATTAATTATAGGTAAACAAACCGATGTTGTTAAGTTGCCTCCGGTTGAAGCTAGAAATAGGTTTAATGATGTAGCCGGAAAGTTTATTGCTTGTTTAGCCAGCAAGGAACATCCTCTTACTTTATTTATTGATGACTTACAGTGGTGTGATGGGGCGACTTTTGAGTTGTTACAACGCTTATTTGATAATGCCAAGGATTATCCTTATTTATATTGGATAGGCGCTTATCGGCATAATGAAGTTGATGAAACGCATCGGTTGACATATTTAATAAGGCGCATAAAAAAAATACACAGCCCTTTGGTTGAAATCCGTTTAAAGGCGTTGCAACTATCTGATGTTAATCAGATGACAGCCTATATTCTCAATACTTATCCGTCGCGTACCATTCAGTTATCGGATATTATTTATCAGACTTCTGCGGGAAATCCTCTGTTTGTTAATGAAAGTTTACGCTGGTTACATAGTTATCAACATTTACATTTGGGTAAAGAAGGAGTTTGGACGTGGGATAATGAGCAGTTACGGCATACCAATATTCCAGAGACAGCTTTAGATTTATTTAAAGATAAAATATCTAAGCACAGTAATGAAATACGTAGGCTGCTTGGTATTTCAGCTTGTTTAGGGGCTAGTTTTGATGCTAAAGATCTTGCTTTAGTCGTCAATATGCCATTACCCACCTTATTTCAGACCTTAGCTGATGTTTTTGCTGATAATATTTTAATGCGAGAGAAAGAGTCTATCTTCTTTTTTCATGACCAGGTACAAGCAGCCGCTGAAAGTTTTTTAGATGCCGTTAGTAAACAACAAATACATAAAAAAATTGCTTTTGCTTTTATTAGTGCTATTCCAGAGTCAAGTAAGGTTGAACAATTAGCTAATTTATTTTCTATTGTTGAACATTTATTATTGGGCAGAGAGCCTAATCAAAATGAAGTAAGCAAAAAGCAAGAAGCTGAATTTAATTATTATGCAGGTAAAGCAGCTATGAAGGCATTGGCAATGGATAATGCTAATTTTTTCTTTCACCAAAGTTTACAGTTATTCCCCAAGCAATCATGGGATATTCATTACGATTTCTTATTTGCTTTACATAAGTACCTGGCACGCACTGAAATGGCTTTGGGTAACCAGCCAGCATCAGAAAAAATCCTTAAAACCCTGATTAAAGAATCAAAAAATGATTTAGATAGAATTGATTGTCTGTATGAACAAACGACAGGGCTATCATCAATGGGAAAGTTTAAACAAGCGATTGATGTTGGAAATCAAGGGCTAAGTTTTTTTAACCGAGAGATTCCTGAAGATGATACGCTGGCATTAAAAAAATCAGCAGATATTATTACTGAAATTCATGCTGGAAATAGTAATATATGGCAACAAATACTCGATATTACACCCTCTGGAAATAGAGCAACAAAAATTGAAACAGGCATTTATAGTGAGTTAATTCCTGATTATTACCTTGCTGGTATGGTGCCGCAACTGTATTTATCAGCTATTCAATCCACTCAAAACTGTTTAGCTGGTGGAGTAGATGAAACAGTTATTTATGGGTTTTCTATGGTCGGTTTATATTTACAGCGACAAGGGCAGTATGAAATGTCCTTTAATTATGAGGACTTAGGCTTATCATTATCTGAGCGCTACCCTGATACTTTTGGTGCGACCAAAGGTATTAATGGTATTTTATGGACTAATATGCATAACCGCCGTGACTCAGATTATATTATTGAACAATGTCAAAAAAATATTCACCGAGGAAAGAGTTGTGGTGATTTATATAATGCAGGCTTGTCTTATGGGCCTTATATTTGGCATTTAATCAATCAAGGTCAAGATCTAAAACAAGTCTCTAATGTTGCTGAAGAGTGCAAACATTTTTCAAAAAAATTCAATTTATCCCTGTCTCTTGGTCTGGCTCAAAGTGCTATTGCCGGTTGGTCTGACTTTATGTTAACGGGTAATAACACATATACAGATGAGCAGTTAGCAGAAAAATTAAAGCTTTGGGAAGCAGATAAACATGTTGTTTCTATTGGTGGTTATTTTACCCTGAAAGGGATAAGTCATTTTTATCTTGGAAATTATAAGGTTGCAGAATTAGCATTAGTTCAGGCTAAGCCTTATTTACGTGGCCTAAGTGATAATATTCTTAACAGGCTTTGGTATGTATTTTGGTTTGTCAATTCTTTAAGGATAAATAAAAACATATCAGATGATGATAAACACGATTTGAAGAGTTGTTTGAAACAAGTTAAAACATGGTCAAACTTAGGTCCTATTCTAAAACCTTATTTTTTATTGATGAAGTTAGAAAGTAGTATTCATCAAGGTGATTTTAGTAATTTTCGTAGATATGCTTTTGATGCAATTGATTTAGCAGTAAAAAACAAGTTCACTTTGTTAGAAGCCTTTATTAATGAAAGATTAGGTCTGGTTTGTAAAGAGCAACAGCATCAACATGCTAATTATTTTTTAAAAACAGCAGTGACTCTTTACCACTCATGTTCTGCACAAGTTAAAGAAAAACAATTATGTGAACAGTTTTCTTTAACACCGGCTAGTAATCAGCCTAAAGAAGATCAGCCACTATCAGAAATATTAGATGTTAATTTTTTATTGGCTGCCACACGTAGCATTACCCAGCAATTAGACTTTAATTTATTATTAAGCACCATTTTACAATCAGTTATGGAAAGGCTGGGGGCAAAAACAGCCTATCTATTAATAGCGAATAAACAACAGCTAGAGGTGGTAGCGAGAGGCGATAAACATGATTTTATCGGGATAATTTTAAAGGATAGCAATAATATAGCGACGGAAAATTTAAGCATGGCTATTGCAAATTATGTTTTTAGAACGGCTGAAATGGTCGTCATTAAAAATGCCTGTGAAGAAGGT
This sequence comes from Gammaproteobacteria bacterium, assembly GCA_024277935.1. Taxonomy (GTDB): domain Bacteria; phylum Pseudomonadota; class Gammaproteobacteria; order Methylococcales; family Methylomonadaceae; genus QPIN01. Next base: position 1,494 of record JAJRUF010000038.1, on the reverse strand, counting down.
GATTTTATGACTGACAGTACCGTACAAAAACAGCAACTAAAGTCTATACTTTGTATACCTCTGGTCTTAAAGCAAGAAGTCTTGGGTGTTTTATATTTAGAAAATAAATTAATTCCAGCCGTCTTTACCCATGAACAAATTGAGCTGACTAAATTATTAACGGCTCAAGCTGCAGTTGCTTTGCAAAACACGCAACTTATTAAGGATATGCAACAAAACCAACGTGAAATTGAATCCTTAAATACTAACCTTGAACAACGGGTTGAAGAAAGAACCGCTGAGTTAAACAGGGTGAATGAAGAGCTTAATAATTTTGCTTATGTTGTTTCTCATGATTTAAAGGCACCTTTACGAGCAATAAATCAATTATCTAGCTGGGTAGCTGAAGACTATGCCTCTTTATTTGATGAAGAAGGAAAACAACAAATGGCTTTAATTTGTAATCGTGCCATAAGAATGCATGAGATGATTGATGGCATATTACAACTCTCCAGAATTGGTAGAGTTAAAAATGATATGGAGAATGTTGATTTAACAGTTTTAATTAATGATGTTATTCAGATGATTGCCCCACCTGAAAATATAAAAATAAATATAATAAGCAAATTTCCAGTTATAAAAGGTGAAAGCGTAAGAATTTATCAGGTATTTCAAAATTTGTTTGATAATGCTATTAAATACAATGATAAAATCAATGGAGTGATTGATCTTAGCTGTATTGAAAGAAATGGGTTCTGGCAAATATCAGTAAAAGACAATGGCCCTGGGATTGCTAAGAAATACCAGCAAAAAATATTCCAGCTGTTTCAAACCTTAAAACCTAAGGATCAGGCGGAGAGTACAGGAGTCGGGTTAAGTTTGATTGAAAAAGCAGTAACAAATTGGGGTGGAACTATTTGGGTTGAATCTGAGAAATCTGGTGGATGTGCATTTATTTTTACCATTCCTGTGGTAACTGGAAATAAGACAACTAGCAATAAATAGAATATCAGAACCACTATAAACAGTGGTTTATAAAAACCATAAAAATAATAAAAGTTTTAAAAACTATGTTTAATTTTAAGAGAAATTGTTATGAGTAACTTGCAGCCAATTCTATTAATAGAAGACGATCTGGTTGATGTTATGACCGTTAAACGAGGCTTCAAAGAACTAGGTGTATTAAATACATTGCATGTAAGCCAAAATGGAGAAGAAGCACTTATTTATTTAGATAATGCTAAAAATAGTTTGCCTTGTGTTATTCTTTTAGATATTAATATGCCAAAAATGAATGGACATGAATTTTTACAAGTTTTAAACCAGCATACTGTTTTTAAAAATATTCCTGTCATTATGCTGACTTCGTCAAAAGAACAACAAGATGTTGATAATAGTTTTGATCAAGGTATTTCTGGGTATATTTTAAAACCAGTTAACTATAAAGAGTTTCTTTCGTCTATTCAGGTGCTTTCTTCTTTTTGGACGCTTAAATAGTAAATACTGCTAAGTAAG
>JAJRUF010000037.1 GCA_024277935.1 Gammaproteobacteria bacterium | reverse complement strand
TTTTGTTACCCAAACAAAATGATATTCAATGTTGTAGACTGTATGACTGCCATAACGATAATCCATTTTGTCATTGTAACATTTGAGATAAATCTGTTCGCCTGAAAGGCGAAGGTTTTAACCTTGCGAATGGAAAATAAAGAAACACTTATTGCTTGAGATCACAATATAAATCAGTATCTATTGCCTCAAGAAAATCAGCAAAATGAATACGCTCTATATTCAAATTTTTTGCATATAATCTATCTTGAGCCGTATTATACCCCCAGGGAGCAAACAGTAATTTTATAGCCTGTAACTGATTATTGCTTTTTACTTTAAGCAGTGAAGAAAGCATATCTTCAACAAAATAAATTTCTTGTTCCGGGTGTTTTTTTTGTAAATCAATAAGGGTTTCTTGTTTAGATTGATTTCTGTCCAGGCCAAAAATTCTTTCTTCAGGTATTTGAACATTATTAGCTTTAAGAATCTTTTTTACAAAGCGTTCCTGTTTAGTGGTTACAATATACCAAACCCCTCTGTTCGTTAAACTTTGTAGCTTTTCTGAAATGCCAGAAAATAATGGATTTTTATCAACCCATTCATCAATATCATCTGCAATCCATTTATCTCGCACCTCACCGTATAATTTTTTTAGTTGCTCAATACTAATATTTGATGATTTCATCAATTGATCTTTTTTAGTATCAAAGTCTTTTAAAATTGATTCAACACTGACTCCATCGTGAAGCATTTTATTAATCAAAATTGCCTCATAGCCAGTCCCCATAATTGGCCTAACTTCGCGAAAGTCATCTATCATTTGTTGCGAGGGCATAGCTGAGGGGAAATCACCCCATAATTGGGATGCTGCTTTCCATCCTGAAATCCCTGTCTCCAAGGCACTATCACAAATTACACCATCAAAATCTAACGCATAAACAATTGTCTGTTTCATAAATACTCTGTATAAATTTTTTGTAATCTATATCCCTCAACTATTTCGTTTCAAGTTTAGAAATATACGCTGAATAACTCCAGACAACTTCCTGTCTTAAGTTTAAAAACCGACATGTTTATTAACTTAATCACAGCTTATTGAATAAATTAAGCACAGGGGTTGTAGAGCGGACTTTAGTCCGCAGCATCCCAAAATATTGGTTCAATGGTAGACTAAAGTCCGCTCTATAGTTTGTTAATAACTATGATAAAAGATCTTACACCCGTTTCAGAGCTTATTCTGTGCGCAACTCTTAAGAAACTTCAATAAACCCGTGCAAACCTCTTTTGGACTTCACCTTTAACCATTGTTGCAAATAAAGCATTTCTTCAGTCTGTTCTAATTCTTCTAAAGGTTTCTTATTCTTTAACAACCTGAAAGCATCAGATAGTATTTTATATTTATCACCTTTTATACCTGCTCGTCTTAAACCAACGGAATTTAAACGATAGTGTTTTGCTGGCCGACCTCCAATTAACATATAAGGGATAACATCTTTATTTAACCCAGTCGTCCCCTGCACTATGGCATAAGAGCCTATTCGACAAAATTGATGTACAACAACTCCGCCCCCCATAAAAATATTGTCACCCATTTCAACAAAGCCACCAATAGCCACATTATTAGCAAATATAGTTTTGTCACCCACGACACAATCATGGGCGACATGGCTATTATTCATAAAAAAACACTCAGATCCAATTGATGTGACTGCATTTTCAATGGACGCTCTATGGGCAGTAAAACCTTCTCTAAAAACATTATTATTTCCTATTTCCAGCCAGGAGACAGTTTCCGCTTTAAAGCTAGTATCTTGTGGTAAGCCACCTAGTACTGCATGAGGGTGTAAAACATTGCCTGCGCCCATTTTCACATAAGATTGAACAACGGCATGTGCACCTAATTGACATCCCTTACCTATCTCAACATTATCTTCAATAACAGCAAAAGGGCCTAGAGTAACGTTTTCGCCTAAAACAGCAGTAGAAGAAACATAAGCGGTGGGGTGAATTTTTTCTGTCATTTCAATTAAAGCCTTATATATCTCAATTTTTATAATCAGTAATATACCATTCAAACAGCGAAAATTCACTTGTTAGGTTTATACAACAATACAAAAACTCACCCCCTAGGATGAAACTTTTGATGTAATAGTTTTAACCGCTCTTGTGCAATATGAGTATATATTTGGGTGGTTGATAAATCTGAATGGCCTAGCAATAATTGCACCACACGTAAATCAGCGCCATGATTTAACAGGTGTGTAGCAAAGGCATGTCTTAACGTATGCGGTGAAAGCTGTTTAGTAACCCCCGCTTTTTTAGCATAGCGTTTAATAACATACCAAAAGGTTTGCCGAGTCATCCCCGAACCTCGCTTAGTCACAAATAAATAATCACTTTGTTTTTCTGCAAGAATACCGACCCTGGCTTCTTGCATATAACTTTCTAGCCATTCCATGGCTACTTCACCTACCGGCACTAACCTTTCTTTATTGCCTTTCCCCATAACGCGGACAAAACCTTGCCTAAAACTCACCTGTTCAAATTTTAAACCAATTAATTCTGAGACCCTAAGGCCTGTCGCATAAAGTAGCTCTAGCATTGCTTTATCTCTAAAACCTAGGGTATCAGTTATTTCAGGTGCAGCCAGCAATAAATCAACATCCTTTTCAGACAACGAACCAGGCAGAGGCTTTCCTATATGAGGTGCCTCAATTAACTCAGTAGGATCGGTTATTAAACTACCTTCTCTATATAAATAACCATAAAACCGCCGTAAAGTTGATAAAAACCGAGCCACAGAGCGACCTCCTACGCCTGCTTTATACCGGCTTTCCATAAATGCCGCAATATCACTTTTCTCAACCTCAATAACAGGCTTATTTTTAAGCCAGCTAATAAAAATCTTTAAATCACTACCATAAGCCGCCAAAGTATTTTCACTTAAGCCCGACTCAACCCATAGAGAATCTAAAAATAAATCTATTAATTTTAAAGACTGTTGCATTATTTATTTTTTTCTTTCCCATTAGCCACTATTGCCATTTCTAAAGCTAGCAACTTACGCTTAATCTCTAATGCTCTACCCTGAGTCTGCCCCATATACCCCCCTAAACCAGAAATAGCCACAACACGATGACAAGGAATAATACCTGGAAAGGGATTGTCTCTACATGCGTTAGCGACAGCTCTAGCCCCTGAATTAACTTGTTCTGCTAATTCCGAATAAGAGATTGTTTGCCCTATAGGTATTTGACACATTGCCACCCAGACTTTATTTCTAAAAACTGAACCTTGTTTGGCCAAATTAACCGTTAAAGGTGCTATTGGGTTATTGATATAATAAAGCATATCTCGCCATAAATTATTTTTCTCTAGAGTCAAACTTGATGCCCCTACGCGCCATTGCGTTTTTATTATGACCTTATCAAAGTAATGGATGATAAACCGCTCTTCAAATAAAGGAATTTCA
>JAJRUF010000036.1 GCA_024277935.1 Gammaproteobacteria bacterium | reverse complement strand
TTAATGTGCCATTAAAATACACCAAATCTAACGTTAATTGTAAAATTTTTATGAAGCGACCTTTGCTATTCAATTTTTTTTTAATTTTTTATCTACTTATTAGCCCCCCTTTACAGGCAACTAATGCCATTTGGATCTTAGTGGATACCGCTAAATTACAACTTGAAGTCAAACAAGGTAATAAGACTATCGCCATAATGTCCAACATTTCAATAGGCCAAAACGGTGCAGGCACCAAAACACATAAAGGGGATGATATTACGCCATTAGGTACCTATAAAATTGGCTGGGTAAACAATAAAAGTCGCTTTCACAAATTTTATGGTTTTGATTACCCATCCGTTAACAATGCTAGAACTGCATTACTCAGTGGCTTACTAACTAAAGAGGAATATAAGCAAAATATTACCGCCCACAAAAATAATATACCTCCTTCTCAACAGACAACAATAGGTGGGAATATTGGCATTCACGGCTTAGGTGCAGCGGATAAAAGAATCCATAATTTATTTAATTGGACCAATGGTTGTATCGCTTTAACCAACCAACAAATTGATCGCTTAAGCAGATGGGTTGGCAAAGGGACTATGGTTAAAGTAAAATGAGGACGGGAAGGCATTATAGGGGCCTTATTTAATATAAATAAGACCTAAAAACAACCACTTTTTATTTAGGATAAAAAAATGATAAAAGTTATAAAAGTTTCAGCTATCGTTATTACCGCAGCTTTGGCAACGGGGTGTTCAAACACTTCACCAAGTGCTATCAGTGACTTACAGTCTCAAATCGACACTTTAAACACTAGCGTTTCTTCAGCGTCTGCGGATTCTGCAAAAGCAGTAGCAGCTGCAGCATCGGCTGAAGCTAGAGCATCAGCGGCAGAAGCTGCGGCTAACCGTGCGGCTCAATTTTCTCAAGATACCAATAGTAAGCTTGATCGTATGTTTAAAAAATCAATGATGAAATAATATATATACTTCGCACGGTCACGGATGCGGAATTTATAAGCTGCTGATTTTTGTCGATAGCAAGGCGATGAAACTGGCGCATAGCAAGCTACGCAACTGTTTCAGCAACGCAGTTACCGGCAAAAATTCAGCGGTTAGAAATCCGTAGTCGTGAACGTGCGAAGTATAACAAGCCACCGCTTATAAATTGTAGAGCAGGCTTTAGTCTACTATAGAGACAAATTTTATACATTATTGCGCTCTGAAGTCCGCTCTACAAGGTTCAATCTTAAATTAAGCCGTGGTAAGCAATAACTATATAGTATATTTTATCCCTCCCTCATTATTATGTTTCTGTACTTAATTAACGAGGGAGGTTTTAATGAATTGGTTCAGTTTTTATTGTGCTTATCTTCTAGCGATAAAAAAGTACGTTTAAAAATAACGACTGGAATACCATTTCTTTGCTCCAAAGCCTGCCTTAACACGCTACCCCTTAATACAGGGAGCTGATTGTTATTTTCCTGCTGTATTAAATCAAGAGCAAGAGCTAAACGCTCTGTATAGTTCTTCTCTTTACCCTCGAGTTCGGGGTGAACCTCAATATAAAGCTTATTTCTAGACCAACCTACTTTAATTGCTTGGTTAACAATATAAACGGGGGTTCCCCTGCTTACCTGGTAGAAAAACTTTTCCATATCCTCTGGGTACATACGAATACAGCCATGACTGACTCGCATACCCACACCATAGGGTTTATTAGTACTATGAATTAAATACCCTGGCACCCCTAAACGTAATGCAAAAAGCCCTAAAGGATTGTCGACTCCAGCAGGAACAACATTGGGCAATATCTCACCTTTTTTTGCATGTTCATCTTTGATCGACTGTGGGGGTGTCCAGGTAGGATTTTCTTTTTTTGCAATAATTTGTGTTTTACCTAGCGGGGTATCCCAATCTAGCCGACCTATACTAATAGGGTGAGTAATCACTATTCTTAGCTGCTCATTATTTTGTTTTGGATAATAATATAAGCGATATTCCGGTAAATTAAGCACGACACCTTCATGCGGTGTATCCGGTAGAATACGGATATTGGGTAGCCTTACCCTAGTATTTTCACCTGGCATCCACCTATCCACAGTAGGATTGGCCAATAAAATCTCATTTTGGCCTAAATCAAAATTTCTTGCAATATCCAGCAAAGTGTCCTCATGTTTAGCCAAGGTATAGGGGGCTTCCTCAATATCATCCTTGATAACAGTATCACCGGTAAACTCTGGGTATAAATAAGTATTGGCAGAGGCCACATTGCAAGTTAATAAAATGGCAGAAAGAAAGGCTTTATTGATCATTAGTGAATTTGAATAATAATTAAGTTCTGTAGAGGCAAAACATACCTTGCCTCAACAATAGGATGGTAATAATCTTTTTTCTGGCCTAATGCTTTAGGAGGTAATACTGTCTTTATGGCGGACTAAAGTCCACTCTACATTTTATAAGCTATGGCTTGTCAATAAAAATTTTTAGAATTGCTTTGATTTACCATTACAACTATAGTTTATTTTCACCACCAAATATTTCCACCAGACGAGGCAAGAAATTAGATAGCTCTAAAGACATAATAGAAAAATCCACATCAAATCGTGCAACTTCATCCTCAGCATCGGTATCAGAGACTTGATCTTGAATTAAATCTAAAAATTTAAGCCGTTTAATCGCTAAATTTTCATCCACAATAAAAGACAGTCGATCAGTCCAATTCACAGCTAATTTAATCACCTGCTTACCACTGTCCAAGTGATTGGTAATTTCCGGTAAAGAAAGGTTGTGTCGCTTACAGCGAACAATACTGCCATCCTCTTCAGGTGAACGTAATTCACACTCATCCTCAACAATTAAATCTTTTGGCGTTGTTGCATTATCGACTAACCATTGAGTCATAATAGTAACAGGCTTATCTACCGTATTAACAGGAACAACGGGTAAAGAGCCTAAACATTTACGCAGATGGCTTAACAAATCCTCTGCTTTCTTTGCAGAAGCGGCATCAACAACCATCCAACCACCTTTAGGGTCAATATAAGCAAAGGTTCTTTTGGAAAATGAAAAAGCTCTGGGTAATAATTCAAAAATCAGCTCATCTTTTAATGCAGACCGCTCTTTTTTACTTAATTTTCTGGCTTCTTGTTGTTCTTTTTCAGCAACTTTATCCTGTAGCATTTCATTAATAACCCCAGCAGGAATCACCTTTTCTTCTTTTTTAAGGCATAACATCATAAAGCCATTAGAAGCATGGATCAGTTGTTCAACAGATCCTCCTATGGGCGATGTCCAGCCCATACTAAATTCATCCTGACTACCACAGGGGGTAAATCGTTTATCAGCAAGCTTTTCTTCCAGCTCATCAGCAGCTAAAGGGAAAGGTTCAGTAAAACGGTAAAGGGCAAGATTTTTAAACCACATGGCTATTCTTCATCAATAAAAAGTCGTGCATTATCTCAAATTTATAGCTAGGGTAGGGGTATTTTTTATATTTTAAATACGAAGTGAATTCTATTACAGGCTTTCTGCCTATCGAGGATAAATTGGCTGAAATATTAATCGGTAGATGTCAAGTTAGTTGTCGCCTAAAGTAGTAGTTTTATGCCGCCTCTTTTTCCGCAGCCTTAATTTCTGAAGTTTCTGGGTTTAAATACACTTCCTTTATGGCATCCCAGTTTCTTATTTCTCTACTCCAGCGGT
>JAJRUF010000280.1 GCA_024277935.1 Gammaproteobacteria bacterium | reverse complement strand
GGCATCTTTCATTTTAACCCTAAAGTAGCTTACACTTTTTAGTGTGAGAAAATAAACACATCATTGTAGGATGTGCTGAGGAACGAAGCGCATCAGCTAAACTTCATTTGATGCGCCTCCTAACGTCGGCACATCCTACAGAAATATCAATACAAAAGTGTAAACTGGAAACTGAAAGATGCCTAAATAAGGCACTTAAATATGACAAATATACTTTTCGCAGTCACGACTGCGCGAAGTATATGTTAGGGAAGTAAACAGTTACTATCCTTTCTTAATAATTAATTTTTGCCCAGGGCGTAACATTTTATCAAGTGAAATATTGTTCCAGTTTGCAATATCTTTACTATGCACATCAAATTGTCGTGCTATATCCCAAAAAGTATCACCTTTTTTAACGGTATAAATATGTTTACTGTGTTTATCAGTTTTTCTTAATAAGGAAGGAATAAGCAGATATTTACCTGCTCTGATATGGCTGTTTTTTAAGTGGTTAGCTTTAAGTAAGGCTATCACAGATAAGTTATATTTTTTAGCAATTGAGCCCAGGTTTTCCCCTGCTTTAATTTTATGCCGAAGCCAATTCATTCTGTCTTTTTTTTGTGTTTTAGCCAGTTTAGCTTTAAAAACTTCAGTTTTGTCAGTATGAATTAAAAGGTGAAAAGGTCCGTCAGGTGCTGTGGCACTTCTTTTAAATGCGGGGTTTAAAATAAAAAAGTCATCCAGTGAGGTGTCTGCCATCTTGGCGGCAATGCTTAGGTCAATTTGTGAGTTGATATTGACTACCTCAAAGTGAGGCGAATTAGGTATGTCTAATAAAGGAATGTTGTATTGCTCTGCATTTGCAAGTATCTTGGCAATTGCTAATAATCTGGGGACGTAAGTTTTAGTTTCTTGACGTAAGGGTAATGACCAATAATTAGTAGGTAAATCTTTCTCCTTGTTTTTTCTAATCGCTTTTCTAATATTTCCTTTACCTGCATTGTAAGCAGCAAGTGCTAAAAACCAATCATCATTAAACACTTTGCCGAGCTGTTTAAGATATGTTGTTGCCGCTTGAGTTGAGGTATAAACATCTTTTCTACCGTCATACCACCAGTTTTGTTTAAGACCAAAAAAACGTCCTGTAGCAGGCATAAATTGCCATAAGCCTGAAGCTTTGCTTTTAGATAATGCCTGAGGTCTAAATGCACTTTCTACAATAGGTAATAGGGCTAATTCACCTGGAATTTTTTTTGCTTCTATTTGTTCAAGAATAAAATATAAATAAGGCTCTGCTCGTTGTTGAATTTTACTTAAATATTCTGGGTGTTTTAAATATCTTTGCACTTCATTTTTAACTTGTTTATTATCAACTTCGGGTAAAGTATAAAGTGAAAATAAGTGCTCCCATACTGTTGCATAGGTACTTGGATGTGACCTTGTTTTATTAACGACACCTGTACCCTCTATGGATAATACTTTTTTATTTGAGTTGCTGTGTTGAGAGAGGCGAAGTTCTTCAGCTGTTTGTGAATACTCAAGGATTGAAGGGTGAGACTCTTGTATAAAAGCATGAGTTGTCGCCTTTTCTGCACAGCCTGAGATTATGAATATAATCAAATACAGTAAATATTTGGTTGAGCTGATAGAATTGAGCGCAGACATATATAGAAGAATCTCATTAAATTAATTTAAACAATTGATTATATATTAAAATACATTTATTTCTAGCTTGGCATATGAAAAGAAAGTTTTTAAATTCCTTTTATGAAACACCGCAAGGTAAATTACTACAGGGACTAGAGGGGAGGTACCTTAAGCAATCTATTACGGTGAGTTGTAAACAAACTATAGTACAAATAGGTGCTTTAGGCTGGGAAAATGACTTTATAGATTGCACTTTATATCAAAAATTTAATATTCTTGATATGAAAGGCGAAGGCTGTGAGGGGGCGACAAAAATTTGTGCTAAAGCATTTTTATTGCCGATTCAAAGTGAAACCGTTGATTTAGTCATTTTGCCACATTTATTAGAGTTTGATGAAAACCGCTTTCAAACGATGCGAGAAATAGAACGGATACTAAAGCCTGAAGGGGAAGTTATTATTATTAACTTTAACTCTTTAAATATATGGGTACGGCTACAATTTATATGGAATAAAAATATGTCTCATTCATGGCAAGGACATTTTATAAAACGCGCTAGGGTGGCTGACTGGCTGAAGTTATTAAATTTTGAAATAAAAAACACCTCTGAATTTACTTTAGATTCTGTGTTAACAACACCTGAAAATTTTAAATTTGGTAAAAGTACCTGCCTTGCTATTGCTTATGCTGTACGAGCTGTTAAGAGGCGATATACATTAATTCCATTAACGCCGATAAAATTAAAAAGGTCCCGACTAGTGACAGTACCATCGGGTTTGGAGTCTTCAACACATAGGATAAAAAAACATGACTGAAAAAGTCATTATTTATACAGATGGAGCATGTAAAGGTAACCCTGGGCCAGGTGGTTGGGGGGTTTTTCTGCAATACAAAACACATAAAAAGGAGCTTTGTGGTGGTGAGAAATTAACAACTAACAATAGAATGGAGTTGATGGCTGCTATTATGGCCTTGGATACTTTGACTCATGCTTGTGATGTGGATTTGCATACGGATTCAAAATATGTCTTACAAGGCATTACAGAGTGGATGGATAATTGGAAAAAAAGGGGCTGGAAAACAGCGGCTAAAAAGCCAGTTAAAAATGAAGATTTATGGCGTAGGCTAGATGCAGCCATTGAGAAACATAAGATAAATTGGATTTGGGTTAAGGGGCATTCTGGTGATAAAGGCAATGACAAAGCGGATGATTTAGCTAATCAAGGCGTGCCATTAAGTAGCTGAGAAAAATTGAGCATGGCTTTAACAGACCACAGCTTATGATTGTAGCGTGGACTAAAGCCCACTAATATTATTTATTAGAACGAGGGTAGGGGCATTAATGTAGAATGTCACTAAAATAATAACAACAACATTAAAATATGAGCCCACAAACTGATTCTTCTAATTTTCAATTTCTTAAGAGTTGTTTTAGGCGGGTATTGCCTAATGCTCAAGCAGTTGCACTGGCATTGATTTTAACGATTGGTTTTGTTCTTGTCATCACCTTGTCAGATGTATTAATGCCAGTTTTTGCATCCGTTATTTTGGCTTATTTATTACAAGGGCTGGTAAAAAAACTGGAAAGAAAAATACCAAGGTTTGCAGCTGTATATGTTGTTTTTTCTGGGTTTATTACTTGTTTGGGATTGGTTATATTCATTTTAATGCCAATGGCATCTGCTCAAGCGGTACAGTTAATTCAGCGAATTCCTGAAATGGTTAAAAGTGCACAAACTGAAATCATGCGACTGCCTGAACTTCACCCTCAGTATATTACGGAAGAAAATATTAGAGATGTTATGTTTTCTATCCAAAATGAACTGTTAAATTATGGCCAAGAAATAATTTCAAATTCTGCGGCTTCAGTGGTTAGTTTAGTGACAGCAATGGTTTACCTGTTTTTAGTACCGTTAATGGTATTTTTCTTTTTAAAAGATAAGAACCTTATTGTTGATTGGTTTCTAAAGTTTATCCCAAAGGATAGAGGTTTAACCGCTAGAGTATGGGAAGAAGTTGATATGCAAATTGCAAACTATGTTCGAGGTAAGTTTGTAGAAGTATTTCTATTAGGCATTACAAGTTATGTGGTTTATAGCTTTTTTGATTTGAATTATGCTATTTTACTTTCAATACTCATGGGGTTCTCTGTTATGATTCCTTACGTTGGAGCCACTTTAGTAACTTTTCCTGTGTTGGGGGTAGCTGCAATGCAATGGGGATTTACAGCAGATGAGTTTATGTATGTGGCCATTGCATACTCAATTATTCAAGCAATGGATGGTGTTGTATTAGTTCCATTATTGTTTTCTGAGGCGGTAAACTTACACCCCGTAGCTATTGTTGTAGCCATTCTATTTTTTGGTGGCGTTTGGGGTTTTTGGGGTGTGTTTTTTGCTATTCCATTGGCAACGGCAGTTAAAGCAATTATAAGTGCATGGCCAACTTTAGGCGAGCGTCGACTGGATACTTCTTTTTAAGAGAGGTTGGTAAATTAATTATTGTTTAAGCGCTTCTCTAGTCTAGGCAAGACTAATGAAAATGAAGTTGTGAAATTATTTTGTTTTTGATCTCCCCCCCCTCTTCTTAGGGAGAAGGGGGGTAAAAGTTAAGATTTAATGTTTAAAATTATATTGAATAGGTTATTACTTAATTAAGTTCTTTAAGTTTTTGTAAGACTTCATCGATATGCGTTTTAACTTTAACTTTCCGCCATGCATAAATTAAAACACCTTCTTCATTTATTAAAAAAGTGCTTCGCTCTATACCTCGGACTTGCTTTCCGTACATGTTTTTCATTTTTATTACATCAAACAACTGACAAAGTGTTTCATCTTTGTCTGATAAAAGATCAAAAGGAAATTCCTGTTTTGCTTTAAAGCCTTGGTGTACTTTAACGCTATCTCTAGAGACACCAAAGATTAGGGTATTAAGGGCTGAAAATTGCTCTATATTATCTCTAAAGTCTTTACCTTCTTGAGTACAGCCTGGTGTATTATCTCTAGGGTAAAAATAGATTAGAACTTTTTTTCCTAAAAAATTTGAAAGTTTGAAGGGGGCATTAGCAGTTGAATCTGCTTCAAAATCCGGAACAGCTTGATTTATTTCAATGTTAGTCATATTAGCGTTTGATGGGCTCGATAATAGCATCTATATTTAAGGTATCACAAAAATCTAAAAATTCTTCTCGTAACATAAGCAATCTTACTTGTGCAGGGATAAGCAGGATGCATTTTGTTGAAAATATTGCAGTTTCTACATAAGGTGCCGGATATCTGGTGGCATGGATTTCTTCTATACATATCTCACGTTCATTAAAAAAATTAGTAATATCTTCAACAACATTATGGCGGTCAATTGATATAGTTTCTAATGAGTATGGAATGTAATTTTGCTTTTTGGAATTTGCTTCCGGTCTAAGAGTGTGTATTTTTATTTCTAGGCGTTTTTGTAAGCTATCAAGTAAAGTCTCTACTTTAGCAATATGATTCCAGTTACCTTCAATTAATAAATAACTTGCGGTTGACTGGGAGAGGTTTGATGATTTAAGGTTAAGAATCGTACAATTACAACTAGAAATAATAGTTAGGATTTCAGCCACGAAATAAGTAGATTTATTACCTAGGGCTGTGATTGTTAGTTGCATGGACGATTCCTGATTTTTTTTGCAGTGTAGCATCAAAAGCGGTAAAAAAATATTAAATGTTTATTAAATATAGCGGTTTTTTTAATTAAGAATTAATATAGTCGGCCGATTATTATAGAAGAAAGATATAATCTTAATTAATGTAGTTGCTTGATGACCTGTTTGAGGGAATAGAAATGGCAGATTCAAAAGATAAAAGAAACGAGAGTTCAGATGATGAGTTTGCGGATGATTTAGATGCAATGCTAAGTGATGCTGAATCTTCAATGGGAGTAGTAGATGAACAGGTTGATGATGAAGATGTTATTGATAGATTATTAATGGATGATACTTTCGATGTTGATTCTGATTCTGAAAGTAAAACAGATGATGAATTTTCAGCTGATGAGCAGGTATATTCAAATATAGAGGAGAGTAATTCTAATACAATGGCTGAAATACAAGAAGATGAGATTGATGAATTTGCTGTAGATGACTTAATTGATTCTGTTGCTTCTACTTCTGAGGGGAAAGCGGTAGAAGAAGTCGACGAATTTGCAGATGACGATGAATTTGATGTAGATAGCCTGCTAGACTCTGTTGACGTAGAAAAAGATGATAAGGATAAATATTCTGAAACTGAAAGTAGTCAACTGCAACAAGAGCCCACTGAAAGGGAAGATGAATTTGATATTGATGATTTAATTGATTCTACAGCAGGAAAGGTAGAGGAAGATGGGGGTGAGGAAGAGATTAGTAGTGTCGATGATGATTTTTTAATGGCTGATTTTGATATATCAGCTGATGACAATGAAATGCTAGAAGTTGACCAGGTTGATGAGTTAGAAAGTGTTGAAAAAACCAAGGTTGAACAAGACCCCGAGCCTGTTAAGGTAGAACAAACCCCAACTCCTGGTGAGTATATAAATGAGCTAAATGCGCATAAGGCTGTTGTTACACAAACAAATGAAGATTTAGCGCAGGTTAATGGTGCTATCACTGAATTAAAAAAACAAGTGGCGCAGACTTTAGCTGATAATGAAGCACTAAAAAACTTAATTACTGAATTAACGACAGTCACGACTGAGAAAGATGACTCTGCGTTGGAAGAAATTGACCTTATACAAAAAGATCAGAGAAGATTAAAAAAGGCGATAAAAGAAGGGGAAGATAAAGTACCCGCCATAGTTTATGTTGTTATGGGGATTGCTATTTTAGCTTTGCTCATTGGAAGTGGTTTGGGTATGGTGGGTTATGGTGCTAAGACTGATGTTGAAAATTTAGCAGAATCAATTTTATCATTAGAAGAGGAAGTTGAAATTATTAATGCTAAAGATAATTCTAAACAGTTTCAGGAAATAGACTTTAAGGTTAATCAGTTAAAAATAAAGGTTGGTGAGCTTGAAATCCAGTTAGCGGCATTACTGAAAGAAGAACAAAGACCTAAGTCAAACTCTTTACAAACAGTGGTTGATGATCTTGTTATACAAAATGCTCATGCACAAAAAGCCATTGAAAAATTATTGGCAGACGTTGAAGTATTGGAACAGAAAGTTGTTATTTCTGAAGCAGCTAGAAAAAGAGCGATAAGAGCCAAGAAAATTAATGCTCAAGTGAAATGGGTTGTTAATTTAGTTTCTTTTAAGCAAGAATGGTATGCAAAGAGGAAGGCCGAGGAGTTTAAGAAAAAAGGTGTTGCTGCTGTCGTTGAACGTGTTGTTGTGAATGGTGAAACCTGGTTCAGGTTGAGAGTTAAAAACTTTAAAAGCAAATATGAAGCAGCTGCTTATGCGGTAAAGGTTAAAAAAATACTTAACTTAAGTTCTGTATGGGTTACAAAGGCTTAGCTAGTGCTAAATGTCAATTGACTTGTCAGATTTTGTAGATAAAATTTTTTTAGTCAACATCTTTTATTATTTTGTTGAAATACTTACTCAACAACTAAAAAAGTATGTATAATGCGCATTCTTTAGAAAGATGGGTGTTTAGCTCAGCTGGGAGAGCATCGCCCTTACAAGGCGAGGGTCGGGGGTTCGATCCCCTCAACACCCACCACTTTCTAAAACCAGACAGTCCGAGAAAGTCCTGAAGCCAGCGTAATTGCTGGTTTTTTTATGTCTGCGTGTTACGATAGAGTCTGAGGGAAACCTATAGCAAGCACTAACAGCATCTCCGAGGGGCAATGTCATTCGTTTAAGAAAGCATAATTAATTCAAATGAATATGTTGTTTATTTAATGTTATTTATAGGAATTGAGTTTTTTGGTTTATTATGAATCAAGGGCTTACGAAATAAAAGGATAAAGTTATTTATACATTCTTTAATATAATATACTGAAAACATGATTGATTCTTAAACGAATGATATTGCTCCGTGGGGGGGCGGTTGCTATTATGTTAGGAGGTATATTTACGTAGGAGCGGCTAAAGCCGCTCCTACAAAACACCATTTGTTGCTTAAGTTAATGGTAGTCGCCCCAACCCTCACTTCCAAAATATTTACATTCAAATGGTTAGGGTGGCTTTAACTGTCAATAAGGGAGGTAGTAGCAAGCAGTTTATTTTGTTAGCACAGCTCGGATAACCGCTACGATCTCTTTAATAGTCTCATCAGATAAAGACGGGCAAATAGGTAAAGAAAAACAATTTGCTGCAACAGACTCAGTAACTGGTAAAGACACTCCGACACATTGTTCCTTAAACACATTTTGTTGATGGAGTGGAACAGGGTAATAAACAGCACAAGAAATTTGTTGCGCTTGTAATGCTTCTATTACTTCATCACGCCGGTCACATAATAATGTGTACTGGTGATAAACATGTTCGCCCAAACCATCTTCATAAGGTGTTGTTAACGGTAAATCAGCCATTAATTCCGAATATAAATGAGCAGCATGGCGGCGCGCTTGATTATATTGGTCAATCCGTTTTAATTTAGCGCGTAATACTACGGCTTGAATATCATCCAAGCGGCTGTTATAGCCAATTATATCATGATAGTAACGTACATCAGAGCCATGATTGCGTAGCATTTTAAGCATTTTTGCTGTTTCATCAGAATTAGTAACCACTAATCCTCCGTCACCAAATGCCCCTAAATTCTTACTTGGGAAAAAACTAAACCCAGAGGCATGACCTATTGCCCCTGTTTGCTGCCCATTAATTCTTGCACCAAATGATTGAGCACAATCTTCAATCAATTTTAAACCATGCTTATCACAGAGGGCTTTAATTTTAATTAAATCAACAGGTTGACCAAATAAATGTACCGGCATTATTGCCTTGGTTTTTGAAGTAATAGCTTTTTCTATATTTTCTACGGTGATATTGAAGGTTTTTTTATCAATATCAACAAATACGGGGGTCGCACCTACATATTTAATGGCTTCTGCTGTTGCGATAAAAGTAAAAGCACTGGTGATAACCTCATCACCCGTTGTAATGCCTTCTGCTCGTAAAGCTAAATGTAAAGCATCGGTACCTGATGCACAGCCTATTGCATGTTTTACACCTAAGTATTGCGCTGCCTCTTTTTCAAAGGCTTGAACATTTGGGCCTAAAATAAAGGAACAGTTAGCGATTGTTTCTGCAATGCCTTGCTCAATTTCAGCTTTAATATCAGCATATTGAGCTTTAAGGTTAACCATAGGTATCATGCTTTTTCCTCTACTATTTTTTTATCTAACAAGTCTGTAATTTGAATCGCTGTTTTTAAGGCTCGCCTACCGGCTTCACCAGAAACTAAAGGGTTTTTGCTGGTTTTAATACAAGTAACAAAGTGTTTTATTTCTTCTAACAGAGCATCCCCAGCATCAAAGGTAGACTCTTCACTCACTATTTCAGGTACACCAGGAAACATTTCTTTATCCCCAGTTTTATGCTTAGTTAAGGTCTTATTTTGAAAATCAACACTAATATAAGAGCAAGGTCTAAACATTCTCATCTTGCGCTCCATTTTCATACTGATTCGACTGGCAGTAACATTTGCCACACAACCATTTTTAAAAGTAATTCTGGCATTTGCAATGTCAGTGCCCTGTGTTAATACGGCTGTTCCACTCGCATCAATACGCTCTATATCTGAATCAATGAGTGCTAAAATAATATCAATATCATGGATCATTAAATCTAGGACTACACTGACATCATTTGCACGGGGGTTAAAAGGCGCAAGGCGGTGTGCTTCAATAAATAAAGGTTTTTCTTCTTTATCTAACCCTGTTACCGCTGGGTTAAAACGTTCTAAATGTCCAACTTGTAGAATAACACTTTTTTTCTTAGCAATTTCAATCAGTTCATCAGCTTCTGCAACTGTCACTGTAATGGGTTTTTCCACCAGAACATGTGCACCTGCATTTAAAAAATCAACAGAGACTTTATGATGCAAACTGGTGGGAACAACAATGCTAACAGCATCTACTTTACCTAATAAGGAGTTATAATCAGTAAGTGCCTCGGCACCCTGTTTATCTGCGACCTCTTTAGCCGCCTGCTCATTAATATCAACAACAGCAACTAACTCGCAGTCCTCTAAAGATGCATATTTTTCTGCATGAAATTTGCCTAAATAACCAGTACCAATAACCGCACATTTCAGTTTACTCATAGTTTACTCACAACAATTCATAACCCCAATAAGTAATAAGGCTATTGGGCATAAATGTTCGTAGTATATCATTAGATAACTTCAAAAATGAGGGAACATTGCTCTCAGGCAAGAGAAAGCTTACCGGTTAATATTAATACGTTTTTAGGGCGTAGTGCTTAAATTAGACCAGATTAATAATGGTTAAGGCTTTATCTAATTCGGCTATGGAATTATAAAAGTGAGGTGAAAATCGAATTCCATTGCCCCTTAAAGCACAAACAACTCCGTTTTTTTGTAGATGCTTATAGAGTGTATTGTTATCAATACAGCTATGTTTAAATAAAACAATCCCCGATTGTAATTGACTCGCTGGCTTGTTTAATAATATTAATTGGGGGTCGGCATTAATTTTATTCTTTAAATAATTAATATTCTGTTGAATTCTACTTTCAACTTGTTCCATACCTAACTCTAATAGTAAAGATAGGCTGGCTGACCAGGCATGAATGCCGAGCATATTTGGGCTGCCACATTCAAATCTTTGAGCAGTTGGATGGATTTTCCAAGGTTTGTTTTCATAGTTATGGATATCAGCCATCATATGCCAGCCATATTGTGTTAATTTAAGTTTGGCGCGTGATTTGGGGTTTGTGTAAAAAACAGCTAAGCCCTCTGGGCCAAACATCCATTTATGGCCGTCAGCCATCACAAAATCAGCATGATAAGCTTGTACATCAAACTCTACAGCACCTAAGCTTTGAATAGCATCTATGCAAAATAGGATATTATTTTCTTTACAAAACTGTCCTATTTGTTTTAGATCTAAGCGTAACCCAGATGCAAATTGAATTGAACTAATTGCAATTAAACGAGTATTAGAATCAACTAAAGAAAATAAGCTTTCTTCGGGGGTTGATTTGGATGAAAGATTGGCTTGTTTTAACTCTACGCCTTGGCTTTCAAGAGATTCCCAGGGAATACGATTCGATGGGAATTCTTCATTACTACTAACAATATTGTCACCTTTAGTCCATGATAAACCAAAAGCTACAAAAGAAATGGCTTCTGATGTGTTTTTTACTAATGCAATATCATCTATGAAAGGCGCATTAAGTAATTTTTTTAATTGCTGACGTAATTTAGATTCTGTTTTTAACCAGTCAAGGTAAAAGTGAGAGCCATAATGACAATTTTGTTCAGCAAAGGCTTTAACTGCATCAGAGGTTCTTTTGGGCCAAGGCGCTACAGCTGCATGATTTAAATAAATTAATTCTTTGTTTAACGGAAATTCTGGATGGCTCATATTTATAATAGGTCATTGGATATAAAGAATGGGCTGATAAAACACTATATACTTCGCGCGGTCACGACTGCGGATTTCTAACCGCTGAATTTTTGCCGATAGCTCTGTTTCATGGTCTTGCTATCGACAAAAATCAGTAGCTTATAAATTCTGCATCCGTGACCGTGCGAAGTATATTTCAGCAATTATTGGGTAATATACTATGATTACAATTTAAGTAATCTAAATTTATTTAGAAACAGAATAAACTTAAAAAATTATCAAAAATAAAAGAGGGTTAAAGTGGATATAGCATCCTTAGTTGGTTTT
>JAJRUF010000035.1 GCA_024277935.1 Gammaproteobacteria bacterium | reverse complement strand
GCCTAAATCTTCTAGCACCTCTTGTGTGGCGGCTTCAACTAAACCATCTTCGGAATATTCGTAACTCATTTAATACTCTTTCCTTTTCCAGTGTTATAGGCTCTTTTCATAAGACAATTAAAACAACATGCACAAGAAAACTAGTTTTTGTATACATATAAACCTAACATGCACAAGAAAACCCATTTTCTTGTGCATGTTAGGTTTTTTTCTGTTGTTCACTACTGTTTAAAAATAATTCAATCAGCTCATCATTAAGGTAGAAATTATCTTTGCCTAATTTATGTTTAGAAAGTAATCCCACCCTTACCAAAGACTCTAAATATTTAGTCGCAGTATTCCTATGTACTTGTAAGTCATTGATCAAAAATTCAATCTTTGTATAAGGATGGCGAAAGATATTATTCAATAAATCCTGGCTATAAATTTTGGGCAACTCTGTCCGCATCTTTACTTTATAAAATTGCATCAGGTTTTTAACCGCCTTAACCAAACTAATCGTTTGCAGTGAGGTTTGCTCAACCGCATCCAGCATAAATAACAACCACGCTTCCCAGCTTTGATCTGTGCGCACCGCTTGTAATAATCGATAGTATGCCTGTTTATGCTGATTAATATAGCGACTTAAATACAACACAGGCAATGACAATAAATCTTGCTTAATCAAATACAAAACATTAATGACACGTCCTGTCCGTCCATTGCCATCATAAAACGGATGAATACTTTCAAACTGGTGATGGATCACTGCCATTTTAACCAGATCATCCCAATCACAAACACTCTCATCATTGATAAATTGCTCAAGATTAGACATAAGCGCCACAATCTCATCATAGCTTTGTGGAGGGGTATAAATCACCTCCCCTGTTTGTTCATTTTTTAAGGTAGTGCCGGATTGGGTTCTAAACCCTGCATTGTTTTGTTCAATAGCGGCTTGAAGGGTGATTATATCGTTACAAGTTAATAGTCCACGTTGTTTAACTTGTTTAAAGCCATCTTGTAAGGCGTTAGAATAGTTATAAACCTCTTTAGCGGCTAAGGAGGCAAATTGTTCTGCCAGATAATCACTTTTAAACAGCTCATCATGGGTGGTAATAATATTTTCAATCGCTGAGCTATCTTTCGCTTCTTGTAACGATAAGGTACTGATTAAAATACTTTCATTGGGAATAGTGGCGACTATACCTTTTAACTCCGCCAGTGCCTGATGCGCTTTGGCACATTTTTTTAACACCGCTTTGCTTTCTATATCTTGCTTTAGCGGTAGTATAGGGACGGTATAGTTCATGCGTTATCCGACTCGCTAGGGGTAGTGTTAAGGCTGGGGATTTTTATATTATCGGCATCAATGATGCCTGTCATTAGACGAGGGAGTAGGATGTCTCTGGCTTCTTTTAGGTGTTGGTTTTGTTCACGAAGAACATTGATATTCCTGAAAATTATTCTTGCTCTATCTTCAAATTTTATAGCCACCTCTTCAGTAGGAACAATAACTAAGGATTCTTTTAAAAATTTAAAATGTCTAGCGTAATGGTAATCTGATAAATCAATTACTTTTAAGGCCAAGTAAAACTGGTATTGAGGAATTCTTTTATCTTTAGATTTTATTAATTGCGTTCCATCTGCACCTCTAGCAAATGTAAAAGTAATTAGTTTAAGTATTCGGGTATGGTCACCAAAAACAATTACAGGTACAGTGGACTCAATTACAGCATCTTTCTCGTTAGTATAACCAGCTATAAACTTTCTACTTTGGTCAATAATTGGTGTATTACCTTTTTCTAAATACTCAGAAGATTTAATTTTTTTTGTGACTTTTAGCTTATCTAGCAAGTTACCGACTTTGAGTATTTCCCACTCCTCAGGCAAGCCCGTTTCAGCATCAATGGGGGTTGTTTTATGGTTTGGAAACTTCATGCGGACAAACCACTGCTCATAGGTGATTTGTGCCATTTCTTCCAATAGCTTTATGCGTTTTAGATTGTTTTCAATCAGGTCATCATAGGCAGAGAGAATTTGGGCTATTTTTTGTTGGGTTGTTATATTTGATGGTGCTTTAAATTTAAAAGCGTATATTTTTGAGGGTGAAGTATGCTTTACGGTTGCACCAGTAGCAGAACCTGCAACAAACTTTTGATAATGTTCAGCCCTCATTAGCCAATATATAAAACCTAGATCAAACTTATCAGTTAGTAGTTTTACTAAACCAATTCGCTGGTTATGTAAAAAGGTTTTAGTGGTATCTTTCGGGATTTTTGCAGAATAACCAAGCGTGTCTGCCATTTTACTAAGATCTGTCATAGTAACTACAACATCATTAGTTGATATAACGTAATCTAGAGGTATTTCTCCTGAATAATATTTTAACTTACTTTCCTTAAAGCCGCCTCCAATCTTAAAGTTACCTGGTGTTAACAAAATATCATTTGTGGGTTCTTCAGAGAAGAATTCACCTTTAAAAGCATAACCATGTTTAATTGAGATTATTTCACCTAATTTAAAACTATCCCAAGTCATAATTTCACACCCTGAATCAACCCCATCAACGCATTAGCCTCATCATTCAACCCCGCCAATTCCTTATGTATCTCAGCCATTCGCCCCTGATAATCAAAATCCCTATCAATCTGAATGCTATAGCCCACATAGCGACCGGGTGTTAGGCTGTCATCATTTTCTGCTACTTCGGCTAAATCCACGACTTTACAAAGTCCTTCAATATCTTGGTATTGCTGCTCTGGAAAATGTTCATTTAGAATCTGCCAGTCTTTTAAGCTTTGTTTGTAATCATGCAAGGGTTCACCGACTTGGCTTTGGGTGGTTTTTTGATGGTAGCTTGTATAATGCGCTTCTAATTCACGCAAGGTTTTGTTTTTAGCCTCCAGTTGTTTGCGTCAAGCTATGTCTTTTTTCTTGCTTTTCTTTTCGGCTGTTTGCATGGCGGCTTTATCTGCCGCGAGTGTGGTTTTATAGCGTTCGATTTGTTCACTGAGCGCACTAAAGGGCTTTTCAAAAAATGAGACTAAAGCTTCACAATCGGCATAGCTTGCAGTCTCAGCAGGTTTTAATACCTTGGCTTGTTGCTTTAGTTCAGTGATTACCGTTCTAAAGTCCAGTGTTTTATTATTGGGGTCTGCTAATGCTATAAGCAGTTGGTTTTCTAGCATTTCAATCTCAGCTAAAATCTCACCCGCTTGTTGAATACTGGCTTTTTGGTTGGCAAGGTTTGCCTGTTTTATGGCGTTGGTATCGCCTCGGTAGGCTTGCATGATCGCGCTAAAGTTTCGCAGTTGTCCGGCTGAAAAATCATTAATGGTGGTATTGACTTTGCGGAAGGTGTTACGCGCATCAATCATCAGGATTTTATCTTTATTTTGCTCACTTTTGCCTTTATCTAAAAACCATAGATGACAAGGTAATGATCGGGTATAAAAGAAATTATTAGCCACGGCGACAATACAATCCACCGCGCCTGTTTCTATCAGCTTGGTACGGATGGCTTTTTCGCTATTGCCTGCATCGGTGGCAGAGCTTGCCATCACAAAACCTGCTCGGCCTTGTGGATTAAGATAATGATAAAAGTATTGAATCCACAGGTAGTTGCCATTATCGGCTTTGGGAATGCCAACCTCATCAAACAGACGTTGATCGTTTTTAACAAAGTCGCTTTTTTTATCCACTTTATTAACATTAAACGGCGGATTCGCCATCACAAAATCACATTTGCCAAGCAGATTATGTGGATCACTGTAAAAGCTGTTACTTTCTATAATCTTGCCTTCAATACCGTGGATGGCTAGGTTCATTTTAGCCAAGCGGGTGTTGTTAGACTTTAACTCGGTGCCATAACAGGTGATGGCTTCATTAATGCTTTGATTACGATGACTTTTAATAAAATCACCCGTTTGCACAAACATGCCACCAGAGCCACAGGCAGGGTCGTGAATAATGCCGCGATCGGGCTGAATTAAATTAACAATCAGTTGCACCAATGAGGGCGGTGTAAAAAACTCGCCGCCTTCTTGTGCGCCTGCCCCACTCATGGAAAACTTCATCAGGAAGTATTCATAAATACGCCCGAATACATCCCCCGTCAGGTTTTTAACGGCATCTTCATTAAATACGCGGATTAAATCGCGCAATAAAGTCGCATCCAGTTCTTGATAGTTACGCGGTAAAATACCCGTTAAATCAGGATACTTTTCTTCAATCAAACGCATGGCGGTATTAACCGCTTCACTAATATCATCTGCTTCTGGCAGATTAGCCAAGTAATCGTATAAGGATTTTTCAGGTAACATCATCGCCCCTGCTGCCAGATAGTCTGCTTCAGTAGGTGCGCGTTTACCGCGTGGGCTATCGGGAGTGTTGGCTTCTATGTCTTGCTTGGCACGCTCATAACGGTTTTGAGCATAGCGTAATAAAATTAAACCTAAAACGGGATCTTTATATTCAGCAGCGGTGAGTTTTGAGTTGGCCCGAAGGTTATCGGCACTGTCCCAGAGATTAGCTTCTAGTTGTTTGATTTGTTTTTGGTTCATCACTATCCGTTTCTATTAACGCTATGTATTTTGATTATAGCTTGAAAGCATGGCGCTTGGAGATAAGCAACGTTGAAGTTTTTGATATGTCGTTATGAAATAACACTAAACACATGGCATCAGCTTTACTTTTGTCTTTAGCAAAGCTTGATGAATATGCTGTTTGATTCGTGCTAAGGTAGCGATCCTCGCGAGTGCTTCAGCGATTAGCGGTAAAAGCCGAATTTGCAGAAATCAAGAACTTTAAAGGTCTAGAAAATGAAGTATAGCTATTGATCTGATTGCCTCCGCACTATAGAGAGGCAATCAAGCCGCAGTTGGGTATAGACTCTGTACAGAGTATAAGTGCCTAGGCATAATTAATTTTTAGCAATTAAACCTTTAACCGCATGTAATAAATCAGCGGGAAGCACTATTGTTTTGGAGTTATCTGATTCTGAAAGTGCTTTCATTGCCTCAATATATTTTTCACCCAATAAAAAGGTAGCCGGTAATTCTTTATCTTTTATGGCGGCAGAAATACTTTCAATGGCTTTACTGTTTGCATTGGCTAGTAGGATTTTAGCTTCAGCATCTCGCCGTGATGCTTCTAAACGCCCTTCCGCTTCAAGTATTGCCGCCTGTTTCATCCCTTCAGCTCTAGTAACTGCCGCTCTTCTTTCCCGTTCTGCTGCACTTTGCTCTTCCATTGATGCTTGCATTGTATCAGAAGGGTTTATATCTTGAATTTCGACTGTTTTTAAGGTGATCCCCCAGTCTGCAATATCGTCAGAAATATTATCTTTTAATTTGGCTTTAATATGATCTCTTGAAGATAGCGCATCATCTAAAGACATTTCTCCCACAATTGATCTTAAAGAAGTTTGAATAAGCTTTTCAATAGCCATTACAAAATCTTCTACCCCATATACTGCTTTTTCAGGCGAAACAATATTAATATAAGCAATAGCATTAGCCACTATCACCGCATTATCTTTGGTAATAACTTCTTGGCTAGGAATATCCAGTACAATATCTTTAGTGGTTAGCCTATCAACAACGGAATCTACATAGGGAATGATGTAATTTAAACCGGGTGTTAATGTACTATGATATTTACCCAGTCGCTGTACAATATGTTTATAACCTTGTGGAACGATTCTGACCCCTTTAAATACTGTGACAACAAGCACAATCATCAAAATAACAACAATAGATAAACCTTCCATCTTTAGCCCCTTAGATTAAAATTATATTACTTAAATTTTGAAACAATTAACGAATTACCCGAAAACTCTTTTACCGTTACGCGAGTACCCACTTCTAACTCTTCATCACATATAAATTGCCATTCATCTGAACCTAAAATCGGTGCCGAAAAACGTAGTTGGCCTCGCCCCTCATGCACAGGACTAAATTCAATAACCGTTCCCACTTGCCCCAGCATCTTTTCTCGTGCCATACCCGATAAGGTTTTATTTTTTAACCGAGGCGAGACCCATTTAAACCAGGCAAAGACATTAAAGGCGGATAAAAACATCCACAGTAAAACTTGTGATGTTAAAGAAAGTTCAACGACTGTCATTAACAGTCCGACCATAATGGCACTTAGGCCAAACCACAGCAGAACGAAGCTCATAACAAAAATTTCGCTTAAGGACAAAAGTAAACCGAAAATAATCCAATGCCAATAAGCTATTGTAATATTTAAGCCTTCAATCATTTGAAATACCTATAGATAAAAACTTGATACCTTAATTGTAGCTTAAAGTGAAGATAAGAGGGTAAAGGAAAGAGGGAAATATAGAGATAATAAAAATCACAGTGAAAAGGCTACCAAAAAACATCTTGTTATTTGATGGTTCACTCACTACAGCTTTGTAGAGACAAAGTGTTTCTTGTCTCTACAAAGTTTAACTATAAAAATTTAAGCGACTGCTGCACTATCAATATAAATATCGACACCTGCTGCCGGCGCAATAGATGCAACAGGTAAATCCACCCCCTGCTTCCATTGTTTAACAGCATTAACTTTTGAGCTTCTGGTAACAATAAAGATACATGGACGCGTATTGGCTAATGTTTTTGCACTTAAAGAGATTCTATCTGAAGGTGGCTTGGGTGAATTATAAACTTCATGCACCGTTTCTTCGCTGGCATTCACATGTCCAGGAAATAAACTGGCTGTATGTCCATCTTCCCCCATTCCTAATAAAACTAAATCGAACTGTTCTACATCAGCAATAGCTTCTCGGTACTTTTCGGCGGCTTCTACTACACCTAATTCAGTTGGCATGGTAAAAATATTGGCCTCAGGAATAGCCACTTGAGATAAAAAAGCATTACTGGCCATAACACTGTTTCTCTCTTTATCGTCAGCTGGTAAGCAACGCTCATCCCCATAATATATCTTCCATTTTGACCAATCTGTTTTAACCTTGACCAGTTTCTGATAGATTTTTTCTGGCGTGCTACCTCCGGCTAAAACGAGTTTAAAACAACCTTTTTCAGCAATTGCAGTTTCTGCATTTCCTACAATTTGTTCAAGCACCGCATCCGCCACTTGCTCTGCGGTACTAAATTGATGCCATTGATTAATTTTTTGCATTATTTACTCACATTTGGGTGTCAATTTATGTCGCCAATATTGTTTTTCTTTATCAAACAATCGCTTGCATTCCTCCGGCCCCCAGGAACCAGCAGGATAAGTGGCAATATAATCTCGTTCTTCTGACCACTTTTGTAAAATAGGGTCGACAATTTTCCAAGCATATTCAACCTCATCTTTACGCAAAAATAAAGAACGGTCACCTTCAAGAACATCGAGTAATAAATCTTCATAAGCATCCGTCATATGTTCATTTTCATTTCTATAACTGGCATCTAAACTGGTCAAACGCGTATTCATTTCTAGGCCCGGTTCTTTAACCGTCATTTCCATACGAATACACTCTTCTGGCTGAATCCCCATTAGTAACCAGTTGGGGCTAGAACACTTTACTTGAGTTCCTCGAAAAAACTGCAAAGGCGGTTCTTTAAAACAAATAGAAATAGAAGATTGTGCTTTTGCCATACGCTTGCCAGTACGAAGATAAATAGGCACATCTTTCCAGCGCCAATTATCAATATAAACCTTTAAAGCGGCATAAGTTTCCGTCACACTATCAGCAGGTACATTGTCTTCTTGTAAATACCCTTTAACCTTTTCCCCTTTAATATTTCCCGCTGCGTATTGGGCACGAAAAGCATGCGCATTAACGGCTTCTTTAGGGATGGGACGAATAGACTTTAATACCTTAACTTTTTCATCACGCAACGCTTCTGCATGCATGGAAGCAGGTGGTTCCATTGCTACTAAAGTCAGAAGTTGTAATAAATGACTTTGTAACATATCGCGTGTTGCACCTGACGTATCATAATACTGTGCTCTTGAACCAATCCCCATCTCCTCGGAATGAGTAATTTGAATATGGTCAATATAATTACGGTTCCATAGAGGTTCAAGCATGGTATTGGCAAAACGAAAAACCAATAGATTTTGTACCGTCCCTTTACCTAAATAGTGGTCAATACGATAAATCTGGTTTTCTCTTAAATATTTTCCGATACAGCGCTGTAATGATTGAGCACTTTGCAGGTCATAACCGAAAGGTTTTTCAATAACCACTCGACTCCAGCCTGCATCTTCATTTAATAAATCTGCTTCACTTAGTAACTTAACGATACTACCAAAATCAGACGGGCTTACTGATAGATAAAAGGCTTTATTTTGTGGAAAATCTTTAGCATTAATGACGGAGGCTAACTTGGTATAGCTTTCGGCCTGCTTGATATCCCCTTTATGGTAATACATGCGCTCACAAAAACGTTTAAACACGCTCTCATCCAATCCATCACGCGCTTTTACCTCTAGCATATCTCTGACTTCTGATTTCCATTTTTGTTGATCCCAGTCTCTTCGGCCCAAAGCAACAATTTTAGTGCCTTCTGGCAATAAATTCTCAGCATCCAAATGATACAAAGCGGGCATTAGTTTTATTCGCGACAAATTACCTGTTGCGCCATAAATAACATAAGTACAAGCTTCAGCTTTCATAATTAACCTTTATGCGTTGTATGTGGAGGAAGAAACATTTCCACCGTGTCCCGTCCAATCAGTATGAAAAAATTCACCACGTGGTTTATCTATACGCTCATAAGTATGTGCTCCGAAGTAATCGCGCTGTGCTTGTAACAAGTTTGCAGGTAATCTAGCAGTACGATAACCATCAAAATAAGCTAATGCTGAGGAGAATGTTGGCGTAGGTACATTTAACTCAATACTTAAAATAACTGCTTTGCGCCAGCCTGCATCCGCTTTAACCATTGCATCTGAAAAGAAATCAGCCAGTAATAAATTTTCTAGTTCGGGGTTGTTATCATAGGCTTTTTTAATATCACCCAGGAACTGGCTACGGATAATACAACCTCCACGCCACATCAAAGCAATTTCACCATAATTAAGTTTCCAGCCATATTCTTTAGCGGCTTCCCGTATTAATTGAAAACCTTGTGCGTAAGAAATGATTTTAGAAGCATATAAGGCATCATGAATGGCTTGAATCATTGCTTCTTTATCAGCAGAAAAAGTAGCGGGATTTTTAGGTAATTCTGCAGCCGCTTTAACACGCTGATCTTTTTGTGCCGATAAACAACGAGCAAATACAGATTCAGCAATTAATGTTAAAGGAATTCCCATATCTAGGGCATTAATCCCCGTCCACTTCCCTGTTCCTTTTTGCCCCGCTGTATCTAAAATTGAATCAATTAATGGCTCACCATTTTCATCTTTATACGCTAAAATATTGGTTGTTATTTCAACTAAATAGGAATCTAGTACCCCGGTATTCCATTTGGCAAAAATAGCTTGAATTTCATCAACAGATAAGCCCAAACCTTCACGTAAAAGCTGATAAGCTTCACAAATAAGTTGCATATCACCATATTCAATTCCATTGTGCACCATTTTGACATAGTGCCCAGCGCCATTTTCACCCACCCATTCACAGCAAGACGCACCATCAACTTTAGCACTAATTGCTTGAAAAATAGGTTTTACCGCCTCCCAAGCTGCCTTATCGCCACCAGGCATAATCGAAGGGCCATGCCTTGCACCCTCTTCACCTCCTGAAACTCCCGTACCAATAAATAGCAGTCCTTTCTCTTTTAGAGAGGCAGTACGACGGTTTGAGTCTGTATAAAGCGAGTTACCACCATCAATAATAATATCGCCTTTAGACAGCAGAGGAATCAACTTTTCAATCCATAGATCAACGACATCTCCAGCTTTAACCATTAACATAATTTTACGAGGGGCTTCTAAACTATCAACCAGCTCTTCAAGGGAGTGCGTACCAACAACATCAGTTCCCTTTGCAGGCCCTGACAAGAAGTCATCAACTTTACTGGTGGTACGATTAAAAACGGCAACTTTATAGCCGTTATCATTCATATTAAGGACCAGATTTTGCCCCATTACAGCAAGACCGATTAATCCAATATTTGCTTTCATTTTGCTCTCTTGATTGATGGTTTAGAAAAGACTAATTTTAACATGCAAAACAACGTCAAACTTTATTTTAGTTAAATTTCCAAGTATTTATTAAAACGCACCAAAACAGCAATAAAAACGCTCAATATCAGTGCCTTTCTTGCGCATGAGGTATAAAATAAGAATCTAAGGAACATGTACGGAATAACTTCCCGAAATTATAACGTAGGATTTTTGGGTGGAATGATCTCATGAGGCGCATAGCTGGCTACGCAACGAATGAGATCATTCCATCTGGAGCAAAAAGACAAGTTAGAAATCGGTAAGTTGTTTCATGCAGGTTCCTAAGCTTAAGGTGTTATTAGTTGCTCTGAATTGCTTAGCCTTAATATTTAGAATATCCTTAGCAATACTGTAAAACAATAAATCCAAAAGTATTTTTATATGTCCTCTAAAATTAATAATTTATTTTCAGAAGTCAACAATGTCCCTCAAATTGCTGAAGTTATTCGTATTATTATCAACCAATTAAGTGACCCTGATATTGATTTAAAAGAGGTTGCAAAAAATGTTGAAAAAGAACAGCTTGTTTCGGCAAAAGTATTACGCTTGGTTAATTCCGCTCATTTTGGCTTAGTTAAAAAAATATCTTCCATTGAGGAAGCTGTTGTTTTATTAGGTATGATAAAGTTAAAAACGCTTGTGGTTGCTTCAGGTATTGTAAGCTCAGTACCTGAAATTAAAAATTTTGATATAAAACAGTTTTGGCTAGATAGCTTTTCTACTGCAACTTATGCAAGGTGGCTGGCCAATGCCAGTGGTAGTAATGCCGATATAGCCTTTACGGTTGGACTACTCAGTAATTTAGGGACTATCTTAATTCATTTAGGCTACCCACAAGATGCCGTGGAAATTGAACAATTAATTAAACAAGGCGATCATACTCGGGCTTTTTTAGAAAATATGCGCTTTGGCTTTACCAGTCAAGAAGTCACAACTGAACTCTGTAAGTTCTGGCAGTTTTCTGATGATTTAATCATTCCTATTTCGCAGTGTGGAAACCCATTACTTACCAAACCGGTATCAAAAATTGCCTGTTCGGTGTTTATTGCTAAGCAAATTAGTCTTTGTAATGCGGCTAAAATAACAGAAGAGGAAACACTTGCTCTTCTTTCAACAGAAATAATTCAGGTGCTTGGTTTTCCTGAGTCTTTCTTTATGGAAAAGCTGGGCGATATAATGGCATTAGAATCTGGGCTTGATGGCCTACTTGATTAACTTTACCAGCTCTTTCTTTTATGGTTTTTAATATATTCTGCCAGTTTTTCTGGCGTTAATGGCCGGCTAAAATAATAACCTTGGTAATAATGACAACCAAAGCCAGATAAACAGGCTAAATGCTTGTCTGTCTCCACACCTTCTGCAATCAAGCTCAAATTCATACTCTTTGCCATAACCACAATTGCTTTTACAATAGCAGCATCCGTTTTATTATCAATTAATCCACGAACGAATGACTGGTCAATTTTTAGTTGATCAAAGGGAAGTCTTTTTAGATAAGTCAGGGAAGAATAACCTGTACCAAAATCATCTATAGAAAAGCTGAACCCATGTTGCTTTAAGGTATTCATTTTATCAATGGCTTCTTCCAGGTTACCCAAGAAAACACCTTCAGTAATTTCTAATACAATTTGGCTAGGGCCTATATTTTTCTCATCCACCATCAATATTAAATTGGTAACAAAATTATTTTGATGAAACTGCTTGGCACTGATATTAATAGCGATATGAGGAACGACAATACCTTGTTGCTCCCAGATTTTGATTTGCTCACAAACAGTTTGAATAACCCATTGTCCAATGGGAATAATTAAGCCAGTCTCTTCTGCTACAGGAATAAAGTCAACAGGAGAAATCCAGTTCAAGTCTACATCTTGCCAGCGGATTAAAGCCTCTGCGCCTAAAATTTCATTGCTTTCTGATACTTGTGGCTGGTATTGCACGGTAAATTCATTATTAGCGACTGCAGTTCTTAGTTTTTTCTCAATATGTAATCGTGCATCTGCGGCTACCTGCATATCTTGCTGATAAAAACGAAAAGTATTTCTTCCTGCTTCTTTTGCTTGATACATTGCGGTATCAGCTCGCTTCAGTAATTCTTCAACTGTCTCATCAATACCTGTATATAAAGTGATACCAATACTGGTGGAAATAAACAGCTCATGCTCATTGATTAAAAAAGGTTTATTTATTTCATTTATTATTTTCTCAGCAATAATATTTGACTGTTCTAATAAGTCGGTATGAATGCCATCTTGCGCACTGACTAAAATAATAAATTCATCACCACCAAGCCTAACGGCAGTGTCAGAGCCTCTTAGTAGTGCTCGTAAACGTTTTGCCGTTTCAATAAGTAACAAATCTCCAACAGAGTGACCAAGAGAATCATTGATATGCTTAAAACGATCAAGATCAAGGAAAAATATAGCCCCTGCCCTAAGATAGCGAGCAGCAACCTTTAGTTCATGGTCTAA
The DNA here is from genome assembly GCA_024277935.1 of Gammaproteobacteria bacterium. Classification (GTDB taxonomy): domain Bacteria; phylum Pseudomonadota; class Gammaproteobacteria; order Methylococcales; family Methylomonadaceae; genus QPIN01. Next base: position 28,944 of record JAJRUF010000035.1, on the reverse strand, counting down.
TCGCTCATGTAGCATACGTCTATTAGGTAAATCAGTTAAAGCATCATAAAAAGCAAGTTTTTCAATTTTCTTTTCTGCTAATTTATACTTGGTAATATCAGAAAAAAATGAAATATATTGTGTCACATTACCACTGTCATCGTAGACAGCAGAAATGGTCTGCCATTCAGCAAAAATTCTCCCATTTTTATGACGGTTCCATATCTCACCGCTCCAGTTACCTTTGCTGTTTATACTCTCCCAAAAGTGCGAATAAAAAATGGCATCGTGCTTACCAGAGCTTAGTATCTTAGGTGTTTTACCCAGAACCTCAGCTTCGGTATAACCTGTAATTTTCGTGAATGCCTGATTAACACGGATAATTTTTGTACTGGCATCAGTAACCAATATTGCTTCATGTGTCTGAAAGGCAATAGCAGCAGTTTTTAAATCAGCTTCGTTTTCTCGCAATATTGCTATCATTTGCTTAAAACGAAGTAGGTGAGGTACAAGGAGTGCTAGCAATAAGCCTAAAAACACCACAAAACTAATTATAACGGCTAAAACGGAAGCACTAAGTCCTGTCGTTACATGAGTATTATTATAAAGAGGAATAAAATTAACCGCAGCCATTGCAGTATAATGCATACCAGAGACAGCAAAGCCCATTACTATTGAGCTAAGAATTTGTTTTTTATTAATAAATTGATACTTGTTTTGTTGTATCGCTTCGTATTGTATTTTTAATGCAACGGTAGCCAGAATAACAGCAACAAGAATAGATAAAATAAATACAAATAAGGAGTAGACCATCTTTGCATTAAGTTCCATGGCAGCCATCCCTGTATAATGCATCGTACCAATACCAGCACCCAATAACAGACCACAAAACAGTAACTGCTTAAGGTTATGCTTAATTTGGCTCATTAACCACAAAACAACACTGCTGGCTAAAATAGCGGGGATAACAGAAAGTAAGGTAGTACTTAACTTATATGAAACTGCAATGGGTAGTTGTAGCGCTAATGAGCCAATAAAATGCATTGCCCAAATGCCAATACCCATTGGAAAAGCACCAAATAAAACCCATAAAAACTGGTGCCGGGGATTAACACTTGCTTTAATTCGTTCGGTTGTACCGAAGGCGGTAAATGCAGAAACAATTGCAATGAGGATAGACAACAGAACCAGATAAGGGTTATAGCTCTTATCTAGGATGTCTACAGGGTAAATACTAGGGTCTAAAAAATTCACAAAATTAAGCGATCTTTCCGGTGATTGTTCTTTAAGAGTAGCTTAATTTTGAAATAAATTGACTTTTTATTAAGTTATATTGAAAACAGTTCGCGCATTTTTTTTCCAGGAAAATCAGCTCTCATAAAAGCTTCCCCTACTAAAAATGTATACACCTCGTTATCAAGCATAAGCTGTACATCACCCTGAGTATGAATACCACTTTCTGTAATAATCAGGCGGTCAGCTGGTATTGCTTGCTTTAAATCTAAAGTAGTTTGTAGTGAGGTTTCAAAGGTTCTTAAATTACGGTTATTAATACCTATTAATTTTGTATCAAGCGTTAAAGCGCGTGTTAGCTCTTCAGCATTATGTGTTTCTACTAGTACATCCATACCTAATTCTGAAGCAATGTCAGCTAGCTGATGCATTTGCTTATCTTCAAGTGCTGCCACAATTAATAGAATACAATCAGCACCCAAGGCTCGGGATTCATAAACTTGATAAGGGTCAAGCATAAAGTCTTTTCTTAGGATAGGCAGAGGACACTTCTCTCTAGCCATCTGTAAATAGGCTTCTGAACCTTGAAAAAAATCCTTGTCTGTTAAGATAGATAAGCAAGTTGCACCATTCATGGCATAATCTTGGGCAATTTCTATCGGTTTAAAGTTTTCTCTTATAATACCTTTGCTTGGTGATGCTTTTTTTATTTCAGCAATAATGGCTGGTTTTTTTGTCTGAGCTTTGCTTTGCAAAGCTGCGGCGAAGCCTCTTGGGTTTTCAACTCCACTGGTGATTTCTTGTAATACATCAATAGATGTACGTTGTTTACGATTAGCCACTTCTTCGGCTTTTCTGTCGAGGATTTTTTTTAAGATATCGGGTGTATCAGTCATTTGTTAAATTATTGGGTTATAGCTATTATTTTATTATTGATTTGAATATGCAATTAAAGCATTAAATTTTTCCAGTGCCGCACCACTTTCTATGACTTGCTGTGCTTTTTGTACACCGGCTTCAAGCGTTGGTGTTAAATTTGCTGCATAAATTGCAGCGCCCGCATTGAGTACAACAATATCTTTAGCTGCACCTACTTGATTATTTAATACCGCTTTAAGCATATTTAAACTTGATTCTGCACCATTAACAGCTAATGTTTCCAAGCTTGAACGCTTTAGCCCAAACTGCTCAGGTGTTATTTGATAGGTAGAAACCACACCGTCTTTTAATTCAGCAATATTAGAAGCACAGGCAATGCTGATTTCATCTAATCCATCATCTGCATTGACAACTAAGACGTGTTGACTTCCTAGCTTTTTAAGGACTTGAGCTAATGGCTCTACCCAGTCAGTCGAGAACACACCGATTAGTTGATTTTTTGTTTCTGCCGGGTTAGATAAAGGACCCAAAAGATTAAATAGGGTTCTAACCCCCATCTCTTTACGTGGACCAATAGCATATTTCATCGCGCCATGATGTTTGGGGGCAAATAAAAACCCCACCCCAATTTCACTCACTGATTGGGCGACTTGTTCGGCCGTTAAATCAAGCTTAACACCTGCAACCTCCAACACATCCGCACTACCAGAACTGCTTGAAACAGACCGGTTACCATGTTTTGCAACTTGCCCACCCGCCGCAGCCACCACAAAAGCACAAGTCGTTGAAATATTGAATGTATTTGCACCATCGCCTCCAGTCCCACAGGTATCAATAATATGCTTACCTGAAATAGCCACTTTGCTTGCAAGTTCGCGCATAACAGAGGCTGCAGCAGCAATTTCTTCAACGCTTTCACCTTTACAGCGTAAAGCAATAAGAAAACCTGCTATTTGAGCATTTGTAGCCCCTCCTGTCATGATGATATTCATTACATCACACATTTCAGAGCTCGTTAAATCTTGCTGATCAAGTATTTTATTAAGGGCTTGTTGTATTTTCATGCCAAAGGTTAACGGTTTAAAAAGTTACGTAACATATCGTGACCGTGTTCTGTCAAAATAGATTCAGGATGAAATTGTACGCCTTCAATATCCAGTTCTTTATGACGAACACCCATAATTTCATCAATATTACCCGTCTCATCTTGAGTCCATGCGGTAACCTCCAAACAATCAGGCAGTGTTTGCTGATCAATAACTAATGAATGATAGCGAGTAGCTATAAAAGGGTTATTTAAACCTTTAAATACACCTAAATTATGATGATAAACTGGGGATGTTTTACCGTGCATAATACTTTTAGCATGCACAATATTACCCCCAAAAGCATGACCAATACTTTGATGCCCTAAACAAACACCTAAAATGGGCAATTTGCCAGCAAAATTTAAGATAGTTGCTACAGAAATTCCAGCTTCTTTTGGAGTGCAGGGCCCTGGAGAAATAACTATTTTATCAGGCGATAAGGCCGCAATATCACCTACGGTGACTTCATCGTTACGCACAACCGTGACATCTGCACCTAACTCGCCAAAATACTGGACTAAATTATAAGTAAAAGAGTCGTAATTGTCGACCATGACCACTTTTACGCTCATGCTTTTTCTCCTTCTAGTCCTGCTTCTGCCATTGCGACTGCACGGAAAACAGCACGTCCTTTATTCATTGTTTCATCCCACTCATTTCTAGGAATTGAATCATAAACAATACCGGCACCTGCCTGAATATGTAGGGTTTTATCTTTTATCACAGCTGTTCTAATAGCGATTGCGGTATCTAAGTTACCTGACCAGGAAATATATCCTACCGCCCCAGCATATACACCCCGTTTAACAGGTTCCAGTTCGTCAATAATTTCCATTGCCCTAATCTTAGGCGCACCACTCACCGTTCCTGCTGGAAAAGTTGCAGCCAATACATCAAAAGCATCCTTGCCTTGTTGTAAATCACCAATCACATTAGAAACAATATGCATAACATGTGAGTAACGCTCAATAATCATTTTATCTGTTAATTTAACACTACCAATTTTAGCCACGCGCCCTGTATCATTACGCCCTAAATCAATAAGCATAAGATGCTCAGCCAACTCTTTAGGGTCTGCTAATAACTCTATTTCCAAAGCTTTATCTTGCTCTGGCGTTTCACCACGAGGCCGGGTACCTGCAATTGGCCGTACCGTTACCGTATCATCCTCTAAACGCACTAAAATTTCTGGAGAAGAGCCAACAATATGGAAATCAGCCAAATTAAGGTAGTACATATAGGGCGAGGGATTTAAGCAGCGTAAAGCTCTATATAAATTAAGAGGGCTTGCAGAGTAGGGAATAGACATGCGCTGAGATAACACCACTTGCATCACATCCCCAGCCACAATGTATTCTTTAGCTCTTAATACAGCATCTTCAAAGCCTTGTTGCGTAAAACCTGAAATAAAATCAGCTTCATTAACTTGCTTGGGGGCTTGATGCTCTTCAGTTTGTGCGGTTAGTTTTCTTAAGTCTGTAATCCGGTCATTAAGCCTGCTAATAGCATTATTATAAGCATTATCTTCTGCTGGGTCGGCATGGGTCAGTAATAAAACCTTGCCAGAAAGATTATCAAAAACTAGCATTTCTTCTGATACCATCAATAGAATATCTGGCGTGCCAATAGGGTCTTCTTTACCCGTTGATTTTAACCTAGGTTCAATATAACCAACTGTTTCGTAGCCAAAATACCCAACTAAGCCTCCATTAAAACGAGGTAAACCCTCAATATCTGGCACCTTATAGCGCTGTCTAAATTCTTCAATCCACTCTAAAGGCTGAGAATGAGTGATACTTTCCAATATTTCACCCTCTTTTTCTAAGGTGACTTCTTGTCCAGTAATTTTTACAATAGTTTTACAAGGCAAGCCAATAATAGAATAACGCCCCCACTGTTCACCACCATGAACGGACTCAAATAAATAAGAATATGCGCCATCTGCCAGCTTGAGATAGGCACTGAGCGGGGTATCCAAATCAGCCAAAACTTCTCGGCTAATAGGAATACGATTATAGCCCTGCTGGGCATATTGTTTAAACTGTTCGGACGTCATTATAGCTTTTACTTTATTTGATTATTTTTTGCTTTGACCAATTGCTTGTATTATATCTGTTTTTACACGCATTAAGTAGAGTGCTTACAATGGATACCTCCATACTTTAAATTACATTTATGAAATTAATTACTTATAGCTATAAAAATTCAATACATATTGGCGCCGTTGTAGGTGATAAAGTGGTTGATAACAGCGGCAACATTGATATACCTAATAATATGATTGAGTTTTTAGCTGCAGGTGGTACAGCTAACAATGCTATGCAAGCACTTATTGAAAGTGGTTCAAACCGTATACCACTAGCAGATATTAAATTACTTGCTCCCATACCAAGACCTGGAAAGTTCTTAGGTATCAGTTTAAATTATGCAGACCATATTGCAGAAACAAAATTTGAAAAGCCAGAATACCCCACGTTTTTCACCAAACAAAGTAGTTGTGTTATTGCCAATGGCGAGGCAATTCACCGTCCCATTGTTTCAGAAAAACTTGATTATGAAGGGGAATTAGCATTCGTTATTGCTAAACGCTGTAAAAATGTTCCTATTGAATATGCCCACCAAGTGATTGCAGGTTTTACTATTGTTAATGATGTTTCTGTGCGTGACTGGCAAATACGTTCTCCAACTTGGATGCTTGGAAAATCATTTGATACTCACGGGCCTATGGGGCCTTGGATTGTTACAGCCGATGAAATAAACGACCCTCACAACTTAAAGCTTAAAACGTGGATTGACGGTGAATTAAGGCAGGACTCGAACACCAAAAACATGATTTTTAATTGTTATGAAATGATTGAATATTTAAGCAAGGCAATGACTTTAGAGCCTGGCGATGTTATCGCAACAGGGACTCCCAGTGGTGTTGGTGTAAAAATGAAACCGCGAGGCTATATGAAGCCGGGGCAAATAGCAAAAATTGAAATTGAAGGGATTGGAATGTTGAGTAACCCTGTGATTGCAGAACCGTTTGTGAGTATATTTTGAATACTCTTGCCTTATACATTCATATTCCCTGGTGCATCAAAAAATGTCCTTATTGTGACTTTAACTCACATGCAGTTAATAAAGAGACACCAGAAAAACAGTATATTGAAGCCTTATTAAAAGACTTATCTCAAGATATTCAATTACTTCAGCATCCAAGATCAATTAGTAGTATTTTTATTGGTGGAGGAACGCCTAGTTTGTTTTCAGCTAAAAGCTTTAACACCCTGTTAAAAGGAGCCTCTAAACTTATTCCTTTTAATAAAGATATAGAAATTACTTTAGAAGCTAATCCCGGTACCTTTGAAAGTCAAAAATTTGCTGATTATCGAGCAATAGGTATTAACCGCCTTTCTATTGGTATACAAAGTTTTAATAACCGACATTTAAAAAAATTGGGCCGCATACACTCGGCAGAAGAAGCATTGGCCGCTGTTAAAATAGCCCATCAAGCAGGGTTTGAAAATTTTAATTTAGATTTAATGTTTGGTTTACCAGAACAAAGCACGGATGAAATGCTTAATGATGTTGAAACAGCCATAAAATTACAACCCAGCCATATATCCTTTTATCAGCTTACCTTGGAACCCAATACATACTTCCATAAGTTCCCGCCACGACTACCAGAAAGTGACCTGATCTACGAGGGACAAGTTCAGGCTCAACAGAAATTAGCTGACGCAGGCTTTATACAATATGAAATTTCAGCCTATGCAAAAAACAAAACACGATGTCAGCATAACCTTAACTACTGGCAGTTTGGTGATTATTTAGGGATAGGTGCGGGAGCTCATGGGAAAATTACTATTACTCAACCAAACAATATTATTCGCACAATAAAACAGAAAAGTCCGGAACAATATTTACAAAATAACAGTGCCATAAGCAACAGCATTCCGCCTGAAGAATTACCTTTAGAATACCTGATGAATCAATTGCGCTTAAAGCAAGGTTTTAATATACAGGCATTCAAAAACACCACAGGGTTAGATATAAATGCTCTGCAACCAGGCTTAGCCGATTGTTTAAAACAAGGCCTATTAATTCAGAAAAATAACTTATATCTATGTACTGATAAAGGCTGGAACTTCCTCGATTGTATTTTGGAAAAATTTACCTACCTTTAATATGCACGTAGTAAAATGGCATTTGAATTAACTATGTGGAACCCTCAGGATGCTTGATTACCAAAAAGAATTTATTCAATATGCGCTTGATTGCGGTGTATTAAAATTTGGAGAATTTCAATTAAAATCAGGGAGAATTAGCCCTTATTTTTTTAACACTGGGCTATTTAATACGGGTGCAATGCTGGGGAAATTAGGGCAGTTTTATGCTCAAACTTTGATTGCATCAAAAATCCCTGTTGATATGCTGTATGGCCCAGCATATAAAGGTATTCCTCTTGTTAGTACCGCATCTATTGCTTATGCCCAATTAAAACAGGATATTCCCTACGCTTTTAATCGCAAAGAAGCTAAAGATCATGGCGAGGGTGGTATGATTGTTGGCAGCCCCTTACAGGGTAATGTATTGATTCTTGATGATGTTATTACTGCAGGAACTTCTGTTCGTGAGTCTGTAGAAATTATTAAACAGATGAATGCAATACCTGCCGGTGTATTAATTGCGCTGGATAGACAAGAAAGAGGTGAAAATGAAAAGTCCGCTGTTCAAGAGGTGAGCGAACAGTTTGGTATTCCCGTTATATCAATTATCTCATTACCCCAAATTATTAAATTTTTAGAGCTAACGGAAGGCTCGACTGAACAGCTTAAAATAATAAAAGCTTACCGTTTGGAATATGGTCTGTAGCCATGGCGAACTCGTGCAGTATAAAATATCACTATGAATCAATAGCATAAATAAATTACCGAATAAAACCATCATTTCCAGACACACTCTACCTTGATATTTTGTGCCTTGAGAAACGCTCGCAATGTATGAGTGGTGTTTGGAATGTAAATGTAGGTGCTGGTACACAGAAGTTGCCTTTTTTCAGCAGTTAGAAACCCGCAGTCATGACCGCGCGAAGTATAGGCTTCTATATTTGTTTTTTTGAAAATTTAATTTTTCTCCAAAGCAAATAGCAGGCACCCTGCCAAGGGTGTAAAATTTATCTTGGTGGTATGGCTCATGGGGTTCGTCGGATTTTATCAAGCGGACTGACCTCTTGATTTTTCTTGAGAGTGAAATGAACTCCGAAACTTTAGTTAACAGGCTAAGTTAATGATTGAGTTATTTTTATTAAGCATGTTTATAGGCCTTGTTGCCGGCCTGTTGGCTGGAATGTTTGGTTTAGGTGGAGGTGTCGTGATTGTACCGGCATTGGTCTGGTTATTTTCAGCCCATAATTTTTCTACCGAACTGATTATGATTATGGCAGTAGCCACCTCTCTATCAACTATTATATTTACCGCTATTGCATCTATATTAACTCACCACAGATTGGGTGCTGTTCAGTGGGCTAGTGTTGCTAGGCTAACCCCCGGAATAATACTAGGTGCTGGTACGGGTGCAATGATTGCTGATTTTATTGATGCAGAAGTGTTAAAGGTTTGTTTTATTATTTATTTGTTATACGTGGCGACTAAAATGGCTTTGCCACAGAAAGTTAAGAAGAAGAACAATAATAATAAGGCAAAGCTATGGTTAGATTATTGGATGGGAGGAGTAATAGGTTTTTTATCGTCTATTTTAGGTATTGGAGGGGGGACTTTAACGGTTCCCTATTTACTGTCTAGGCGGCTAGCGATGAAAAATGCAGTGGCAGTGTCAAGTGTGTGTGGTTTGCCTATTGCTGTATCCGGTGCAATTTCATATATCATGTTGGGTTGGAATGTTACAGCTATACCCACATGGAGTTTAGGGTATGTCTATTTGCCTGCATTAACAGGAATAATTGTTTGTAGTATTATTACTGCGCCAATAGGTGCAAAATTAGCAAATAAATTACCGGCTAAGGAATTAAAAAGGTACTTTTCAATAGTGCTTTTTTTTATTGCAATTAAAATGCTTTTACAGTGAGTGAAGGATATAGGGATTAAAGGGCAAAGCTCTTTTTAACTTTGAGCCTTGCACCTTTTTCCTGCTCTTAACTATCGAGGACGAATACTGATTTCTACTCGACGGTTTTGTGCGCGACCCATTGCACTGCTATTGGAGGCTATAGGGTAACGTTCACCGAACCCTCTGGCTTGTATGCGACCATGGTTAACACCTGATTGAACGATATAACTTGCAACGCTGTTTGCTCGGCTTTCTGATAACCTTTGGTTATACATATCGCTACCTGAAGAATCTGTAAAGCCGGAAATATTGATGCTGGTTTTATTAAATTCTTCTAAAATAATGCCAATAGAATCTAAAAATGGATAGAAATTACCGTTGATATTGGCTGAGTTTGTGGCAAATGTAATGTTACCTGGCATGATTAACTTAAGGTTGTCACCTTGCCTTTGGATTCTTACTCCAGTTCCTTCTAGTCGTGCACGAAGTTTTGCCTCTTGAGTATCCATATAGTAACCGGCTCCGGCACCAACAACCGCTCCTGCCCCTGCTCCTATTAAGGCTCCTTTTCCTCCGCCAGCAAGTGCACCTATTCCTGCCCCAAGTGCTGCGCCAGCCCCTGCACCCCAAGCTGAATTGGCAACTTTTTCCTCGCCTGTATATGGATCAATTGCACAGCCAGTGATTAAGGTGGCGATTAAAGCTGCTCCTAATAATTTTCTCATGGTAAGCCCTTTTGTGTGTTTAAAGTTTATATCATAGTACAAAGCTATACTTAATGGAGGATGAATAATTTAAAAATGAGAGTTTATAGGTTTTTTGAAGTGTCCTAAACAGAGAGGCATATAAAATTAATTCCCCCTCAATTTTTGGTTATATAAATAGGCGTTAGGATTGAGGTGTTGGTATTTTTAAAAAGTATTATTTTTTTAAAACTTTTACCACAGCAGCTGTTCTTGTTGGAACGCCCAGTTTTTCAAAAACATGTTCAAGGTGTTTGTTGATGGTTCTGGGGCTGTTATCTAAAATAAGGCCGATTTCTTTATTGGTTTTACCGCGTGAAACCCACATCAGAATTTCAGCCTCTCTTGCCGTCAGACCAAACGTTAGTTTTAATGATGCTTGATTCCATTCGTCATTATTTTTTTCAATAAAGAGCACCTGTTCATTGGCTAGCGAACTGCTAACTAATTTAGCAATGTAATTGATTTTTGATTGTTTACCGATAAGATCTATTTTTTCTTTTTGGGTCTTGCAAAGAAATTGCTCACGTAGTGCAGGAGGTAATAGTTCATTATAATAACTTGCAACAGGGTCAGTAGAAAAGCAATCGGAAAGTATGCTATCAGCGGTATTTGACAGCCAGGTAATGCGTCCTGAAGCATTAAATGTAAGAGCAGCAAACTCAATATGGTTTAATGTTTGTTCAATGCGGATGGCATCCCTTTTTTGGGATAATTGAGCTTCTACTCGGGCTAAAACCTCAGAAGGTCTGATTGGCTTAACAATATAGTCAATAGCACCTTCTTTAAAGCCTTTTAACAAGTTATCAAGTTCACTTAACCCTGTCATAAAAATAATGGGGATTTTTTTTGTGTTCTGATTTTGTTTAAGTCGACGACATGTTTCGAAGCCATCAATACCTGGCATAATAACGTCTAATAAGATAAGGTCGGGGGGCAAGTGCTCAATTTGCTCAAGTGCTGAGATACCATCTGTGGCGACTAAAATACGATAGCCGTATTCTGATAACATATCTGAAAGTACGGATAAATTAGCAGGTGTATCATCAATGATTAGAATGGTTTCGGTGACTAAGTCAGTATCAGATAACATAATAAAAGGGGTAAATATTTTTGTTCATCTAGTTTTTATTTAGGTTGGTTTCTAGTAATTTTTTTATTTCGGCAATACGAAATTCACTGGCTAATAAGTTGATGCGTTTAGAAAATGCCTGATAACACGGTTCGCTTATAACTAGTTCATTGAGTTGATGCTTTAAACTCAGTAGATCTCCAATTTTTACAAATTGCATAAGTTGGTGGATAATATTCGGTGGAGGGATAATAAATGTTTTATTAAGTGTTGATTGTGCCTGGTCAATTTTGTTTTCACCGTAAATCCAGTTCAAGGATAAATAAAATTTAAGTTTTTCTAATAACTCTTCTATTTGTAAGGGTTTAGAGAGAAAATCATTGCAGCCTTTTGCTATGGCCATTTCCTGGTCAGAGGGATATGCATTAGCACTTAAAACAACGATAGGCATATTGAAACTAAATTGGCGAAGCTTTTCGGCTGTTTCAATACCACTCATGCCATTCATTGACAGGTCCATTAATACAAGGTCTGGTTTAATATCTGCAATCATTTTGACACACTGCTCTCCTGACTCTACTTTTTTTACAATAAATCCTAAAGGTTCCAGAACTGATGAAATGAGTTCACGGTGTTCATATTGGTCGTCAACGACCAGTATGGTTTTCTTATCATCTTGAAAAGCAATAATTTTTTTATTGGTACTTAACAGTGCAGTATTGCCAAGGCTCGACAGTAGAAAACGCACAGTAAAAGTAGACCCTTTATTAACTGCACTATTGACTGAAATCTCTCCCCCCATCAGTTCTGTAATTATTTTACAAATAGTGAGCCCTAAACCACTTCCTGAAACGGCTGTTCCTGTCGCACGACTAAACCGGCTAAAGGGTTGAAAAATATTGTTAATATCTTCCTCTGAAATACCCTCTCCTGTATCAATGACCTGAAAGCTGGCAACCCCACTACGATAAATAACTCGGAAAATAATTTCGCCATCAGAAGTAAATTTAGTGGCATTATTAAGCAGATTTATTAAAATTTGCCTGATTCGTTTCTCATCACCACGCACTTTTACCGGTAAAGGGTCAGCAATTTGGCAGCTAAACTTCAAGCCCTTATCTTCAATTTGTGTCCTAAAACTACTAACCAAATGTTCAATAAGGCTGGGTAGGTCAAAAGGGGCATAGCGCAGTTCAAATTTACGCGCTTCGATACTGGAAATATCTAAAATATCTTCAACTAAAGACGATAAATGTTCGCTACTACGCTTAAGTATTGCGATGGCTTCACGTCTATGATCGGGTATTGATGGATCATCATTTAAAATATGGGAATAACCCACGATACAATTGAGCGGTGTGCGTATTTCATGGCTCATGTTACTTAAAAACTGGCTTTTGGCACTACTGGCATTGTCCGCTGTTTTGATAGCCTGTTGATATTTGGCATCGGTAACCTTGTGACTCTCAATTTCTTTCAGTAGTAATTGTGTTTGTTTAGTTGTTTCTTCATGTGCTAAATGGCGGCTTTCATTGTTTAATATTAACCACCAGGTACACAAGCCAATAAAGACAAGTAAGGAAGAATAAACTTTAATAAAATTTTCAAATAAAAGATTAAATGAACCGGGGGTGTTTTGTGCGGTGAGAAAATCTTGGTAATAGATAATTCCAATAAAAATACTGGTCAGGCTACTTAGAAAAAGAAAGAAAAGTGTAAAGCGAATTAAACGTATTCTTGAATTTAAAGCAATACTTGCTGGGAAACAGCATTTAGCAATTTTTTCAAAATAATCATCTAGGCGAGCTCCTTGTTTACAAGCATCTAAACAGCGTGAATCAAGTGTACAGCATAATGAACAGATACTATCTTGATAGGCAGGACAATAGGCCATATCCTCATGCTCAAACTGGTTTTCACAAATACAACATTGCCTAAGTGAAGTATCATGCTTGTACTGACGAGCGCGTGCAAGATAATGACGATAGGAAGTAAAGTAAGCAATACCTGGGACTAAAATAAGGGTAAGGCCCAAAGAAATAAAAGCTGAAAAAGCCTGGGCGTATTCGCCAAAGAGACCAACGTAAGCTAAGATAGAAACAATTGATGCGCAGAATGTTGAAATTATTCCAACAGGGTTTAAGTCAGGAAGATAAGCACGTTTAAACTCAATAATTTTGGGACTAAGGCCTAAGGGCTTGTTAATAAAAAGGTCTGCAGCAACAGCTGTTATCCATGCAATAGTTATATTGGAAAATAAACCTAATACTTTTTCCAGTGCACCAAATACACCGAATTCCATTAATAACAAAGCGATTGATACATTAAAAAATAACCAGATCACTCGCCCAGGATGGGTATGTGTTAAGCGAGAAAAGAAATTTGACCAGGCTAAGGAACCTGCATAAGCATTGGTGACATTAATTTTCAGTTGTGAAATAACAACGAACAAAGTGGTGACGGCTAAAGCCAAATCAGCATTTTTAATCAGCATGTTATAGGCAATTAAATACATTTGGGTGGGTTCATGGGCATGTTCAGCTGGAACACCATTTTGAATAGCTAGCTGTGCCAATAAGGCTCCACCCAATTGCCTCAATACCCCAAAAACAATCCAGCCGGGACCGGCTATGATAGTTGCTGCCCACCAGCGAAAGCGGTTGTGCTGGTTTTTTTGTGGCATAAAACGCAGAAAATCCACTTGCTCACCAATTTGAGCAACCATTGAAAAAGCAACGGTTGCAGCACTACCAAACAGTAGCCAGTTAAAATCCTGACCGCTACTGACGATACCAAAATAGGCTTTTAATGTGAGTAATGCTTCAGGGTCTTTGGTAAAAACGGCATAGTAGGGGATGCATAATAAAATTAACCATAAGGGCTGTGTCCATAATTGCATACGGCTGATGGTTGTTATGCCAAATGTAACTAAAGGAATAACAATCATTGCACTGATAAAATGCGCAAATGCAATAGGAATATGGTAATACAATTCCAATGCTTTGGACATAATTGAGGCTTCAAGTGCAAACAGGGTAAAGGTAAAAGAAGCGTAGATTAATGAGGTAATAGTGGAACCAAAATATCCAAAACCGGCACTGCGAGTTAATAAGTCAATATCAATGTTATAGCGAGCTGCATAGTAACTGATTGGGAAACTGATAATAAAGATAATCAGTCCAACAATCGTTATGGCCCAAAAGGCATTAATAAATCCATAATTGATAGTTAAAAATCCACCGATGGCCTCTAATACTAAGAATGAGGTAGAACCAAAAGCTGTGCTGGCAACTTGAAATTCAGACCACTTTCGAAAGCTACTGGGTGCAAAACGCAAGGCATAATCTTCTAGGGTTTCATTGGCAACCCAGGAATTATAATCTCGTCGTGTTTTAGAGATACTTTGGTGGGCAGCAGAATTCATAAAGGGGTGGCTTTTTGCGAAGGTGAAAAACTAAGAGAGACAAGCAAAAGTCGTACCTAGTTTGAAATAATAATAGAGCTAGATCAATGATGTGGTATATACCTAAACACCTTTATATTTGGTAAGTTTAGATAATTTTTGGTGCACATATTATTTGATTTATGCACCAAAATGGATGGTTTATTTACGATCAGCACCGAATCTTAAAATAATAGGTGTTCCCTGGTTATGAATAATCATTCGTTTTCTAGGTGTTTCAGTTTTATGACTTGTTGCCGAAGCATCAGGCTCAGCCTGATTAGATATGGAGTTTATGTTATTACCCTGGTTGTCAATTTCAATACGAATTTCAGGTATCCATGCTGGTTTAAGCTGTTTGACGGCTGAATCTGTTTGTCGGACTTTAATATTTAAACTGCTCAGTAGGTTATAACAGGCGGTACTAATGTCGCCCGTTAGTTCTTTAATAACCTGAGCCTGCTGCTTAGGGCGATTAAAATTATGGCTATAATTTTCAGCCATAACTTCCATAACCAAGTCTACATGTTGTGACTCTTGCCCTTTTGGCATTAATGAACATGTAATAGGTAAAATTTCAGCTTTTTGGAAGTTAACTGATCTAGGATTTGAGTTTCCTGAGCTAAATGAAACACCGACAGGTGTTGAACCACGACTAATTTTTCCGACATTTACTTTTAGCAGATGACTGTAGTTACCTGATAAGTCAGTATTAAAAATATACCCCCACTCTGCCAGATTTGTTGTTATTTGTTTGCTGATCTCTTTATTGGGCAAAGAATAGCTAAAGTTGTTTGAATTATTTTCCAATTGAAAAAACATGGAGTTTACACGTTGTGCATCAAAAGAAGAGGGTTCTTTATTTGATATACCCGTACAGGCAGATAAAACAAGGCTGAAAAATAGGCAAATAATTTTAAATCGCTGGTTTGAAAGATTTTGATAATTCATCTAGAAATAGCCTCTTTAAAAATTAATATTATCCCCCCTAGATTAAAAAATTATATACGTCATTTAACTGATGAGTCATTTGACTCATTGTGTAACTTTGTTCAAAAAACAATAATTGTCGCAAGCCTGCAACATTGGTGAAAAATGGATTATAGAGGAGCTTCCTAGTAATCCTAATTTATTGATCAAAATACCTAATTCAGGAGTTAATTATGAACGTAGCTAAAAATGCTTTTGCTACCAGGTGGTATGTAAAAGCTTTTTCTGCCGCCGCTTTAGTCACATCAATGCTTGGTTACTCAACTGTTTCCAATGCAGGGGCCACTTTTAAAATAGATGATACCAAGTGGGTAAGTGTTGGGGCGGGGCTTAGAACTAGCTTCACCTCAACTGAAGCTGCTGCTGCAGGATCAAAATGGTCGAATGATTTTAGTATTGATAATATGAGACTGTATTTGAATGCTCAATTACATGAATATATCAAACTGGAATTTAATACTGAATGTCAGTTTTGTGGCTCTAATGGAGGCACGATGAGAATTTTAGATGCCATTGCCAAATTTGAATTTAATAACTATCTCAATATTTGGGTGGGTCGAATGCTTGTACCGGCAGAGCGTCGTGAAATGAACGGCCCTTTTTACAGTGCAAATTATAATGTGTTTAGCACTGGCACACCTTTTGAATCAGCTGATTTTGGTGCTTCAGGTGTAGGTGCTGGTACTGCTGGCATATATGGACGTGATGATGGTGTGACGCTTTGGGGTTCGGTATTAGAAGGCCGCTTGCAATATGCTGTTGGTATATTCAATGGGTTACAGGCTAGTAAAACCGTTGCAAATGCAGATGACAATTTATTATATGCTCAACGAATTGCATATAATTTCTGGGATGTAGAAAAAAATCCAGGCTATTACACATCAGGTACTTATTATGGTGGAGGTGGCGATATTTTGACTTTGGGTATCTCTAATCAATACCAGGAAGATGGTGCTGGAACAGCAACTGACCAAGGTAACTTTCGGGGTACAGCTGTTGATGTATTAATGGAAAAAGTGTTAGGAAATGGAGGAGTTGTAACTTTCAACGGTGAATATAAAAACTATGCAGTGACTTCTGGTTATAGTCAAGCAACTAGAGATAGTGCTGCTCCGGGTTGGAATATGTTTGAAGGTAATGCCTACGATGTAGGTGCTATGTACTTAATACCACAAAAAGTTTTTATTGGTAAATTTCAACCTTTTCTCCGTTATACCAATACCATGCCAACACATAGCTCAGATAGACAGGCTTATGAAGCGGGGGTCAATTATGTGATAGATGGACATAACGCAATTATTTCACTGAACTGGCATTATGGTGATAGAACCACTAAAAACCTAGATTACAGTTCAGATGTAATAGGCGATAAAGTGCACTCTGTAACAGTAGGCTTTCAATTACAAATTTAAATTTAATAATATTCAGGAGTTATGCAATGAAAAATATACTACGTAAAACAGGTATAACAAGTGTGTTGTCCGCACTGGTTTTTATGGCAGGTATCAATACAGCCGTAAGTGCTGAAGATACGATTAAAGTAGGTATCCTACATTCTTTGTCAGGCACCATGGCGATCAGTGAAACCACACTGAAAGACACCATGTTAATGCTGATTGATGAACAAAATAAAAAAGGTGGGTTATTAGGAAAAAAATTAGAAGCGGTAGTGGTTGACCCTGCTTCAAACTGGCCTTTATTTGCAGAAAAAGCGCGTGAATTAATCACTAAAGATAAAGTTTCTACAATTTTTGGTTGCTGGACTTCAGTTTCTCGTAAATCAGTTTTACCTGTTATTGAAGAATTAAACGGACTTTTATTTTACCCTGTTCAATATGAAGGTGAAGAATCTTCTAAAAACGTATTTTATACAGGGGCAGCGCCAAACCAGCAAGCCATACCAGCGATTGATTATTTAATGAATGATATGGGTGTAAAACGTTGGGTACTGGCTGGAACGGATTATGTTTACCCTCGTACAACCAACAAAATTTTAGAAGCTTATTTAAAGTCTAAAGGGGTGGATCAAAAGGACATTATGATCAATTACACACCTTTTGGGCATTCTGACTGGCAGAGTATTGTTGCAGAAATTAAGAAATTCGGCTCAGCAGGAAAGAAAACTGCGGTAGTTTCTACTATTAATGGTGATGCAAATATTCCTTTCTACAAAGAGCTAGGTAATCAAGGTATGTCGGCAGAAGATATTCCCGTTGTTGCTTTCTCAGTAGGAGAAGAGGAACTTTCAGGTATGGATACTAAGCCATTGGTAGGGCATATGGCAGCCTGGAATTACTTTATGAGTATTGATACCACTAAAAATGCAGCTTTTATTAAGCAATGGCATGAATTTACTAAAGATCCAAAACGGGTAACGAATGACCCGATGGAAGCTCATTACATAGGTTTTAATATGTGGGTAAAAGCGGTTGAAAAAGCGGGGACTACTGACTCAAATGCTGTGCAAAAAGCAATGATTGGTATTAAATTCCCAAACTTAACCGGTGGAACTGCACAAATGCTACCTAATCACCATATCTCTAAACCTGTGTTTATTGGTGAGATTCAAGATGATGGGCAGTTTATGACAGTTTGGCAAACCAATACCTTAGTAAAAGGTGATGCATGGTCTGACTTTTTACCTGAAAGTAAGCCAATTATCTCAGACTGGACTGCCCCTATTAATTGTGGCAACTACAACACTATTACTAAAAAGTGTTCGGGTCAAAAATTCTAATCGCTTGATTGTTGTTTAACGTACTCGTTCTCTTTGAACGAGTGCGTTTATGTTTGAGGCTTACTAAGTTATTTCATAACTATTTTATTTCATACTATGAAATAACTTAGTAAACTTTTCCCCCATCGTATTTTACGGAGTAGATATGATTTTGAATGGAACAGGCAGACTGGCAATGCTATTTTTAATTGCTATGCTGTTACCGTTGTTATTTTTTTCTCAGCAGATTAATGCCCAAGAAGTTACCTCTAAAGCTAACTCAGATGTAACTGAAATTTTAGAAGTCAAAGCTGATTTTTCTAGCGCATTATTAGCTTTAAAACAGCGTTCTTTATCAAAACGTGCCGAAGCAATTAAGCAATTAATAAAGATTGAAAACCCTCGCACGATTATTATTCTGGATGCTTTATTAATTGGAAATCTATTTGAAAACAGAGCAGATGGTTCTTTGCTTATTGCTGAAAATCAGGGGGATTATTATGCAGCGAGTCAGGCTGAAACAGGTGATTCTATCGGCCGCTTAAAAAAAGCAGATATTAAAAAAATTAGGTTAAGTAATCGATTAAGATCTCAGCTTAGACTATTGCTGGCTCAGAAAGAATTGTATTTAGAGGATACAGATATTCGTATGCAAGCAGTAAAAACCTTAGCAAAAAATCCTACTAAGGAAGCCATACAGTTATTAAAAAGTGTTGCTGATTCAGAGCAGGATGAGACTATACAGCAAGAAATACAATTAATACTTGCCCTTCAAGATATGACGAGTTCAGATAAAAATGTACGTCTTGCGGCAGTGGAAAGTTTAAAACAACATACCAGTTTGGAGGCAGTTAACCGTTTACAGCATATGCTGGAAAAAGATAGTGATGGCCAATTCAATGAACCTGATAAGCAAATTCGTAAGATAGCAAAGTCAGCATTAGTAAAGATTGAAGCACGTTTACAAGTCTATGCAACCATTAAAACAGTATTTTTCGGATTAAGTCTTGGTGCTGTATTGGTGTTAGCTGCTATAGGGTTAGCTATTACATTTGGTGTGATGGGTGTGATTAATATGGCACATGGTGAAATGATGATGTTAGGTGCTTACACGACTTACGTAATGCAACTTATTATGCCAAATCATATCGCTTTATCGTTGATATTATCGATACCCGCAGCATTTATAGTGGCAGGTCTTGTAGGTATTGCTATTGAACGAGGAATTATACGTTTTTTATATGGACGGCCGCTGGAAACATTATTAGCAACTTTTGGGGTTAGTTTATTTTTACAACAAACAGTACGCTCTATTTTTTCACCTTTAAACCGCAGTGTCATCACTCCAGATTTTATGAGTGGCTCTTTGTATATTAATGACTTTCTATCATTTACTTGGAATCGGATATATATATTAGTTTTTTGTTTATTGGTGTTTGCTGCATTATTACAAATTCTACGGCGTACACGATTAGGTCTTGAGGTTAGAGCTGTTTCACAGAACCGAAATATGGCAAAAGCAATGGGGATACCAACTGACAAAGTGGATGCAATGACTTTTGGCTTAGGGTCTGGTGTTGCAGGTATTGCGGGTGTTGCCTTAAGTCAGATTACTAATGTAGGGCCAAATTTGGGACAGGCCTATATAGTTGATTCATTTATGGTAGTGGTGTTTGGTGGTGTGGGTAATTTATGGGGAACATTAGTGTCAGGTTTTACACTAGGCATTGCTAATAAAGTGCTAGAACCTATCGCAGGTGCTGTATTAGCAAAGGTTGTGGTTTTAGTGTTTATTATTTTATTTATTCAGAAACGTCCTCGTGGTTTATTTCCACAAAAAGGCCGTGCAGCGGAGTCATAAGATGTTACTGAAATTTTTAGAAAATGATAAAGAAAGTCAGTGGGTACTCATAGTATTGTTAGCAGTGACTTTGATTATTCCAGTGTGTAATTTGATTTTTCCTGAGGGTTCAATTTTTTATTTTTCAGCTTATACGGTTTCCTTGATTGGAAAATACCTATGTTTTGCAATATTAGCCTTATCACTTGATTTAGTCTGGGGTTATTGTGGTATTTTGGTGCTTGGGCAAGGTGCATTTTTTGCTTTAGGTGGTTATGCAATGGGCATGTACTTAATGCGTCAAATTGGGGATAGAGGTGTGTATGGCGACCCCATATTACCTGATTTTATGGTGTTTTTAGACTGGAAAGAACTGCCTTGGTATTGGAGTGGTTTTGATATTTTTCCATTTGCCATGTTAATGGTATTTGTTGTCCCTGGTACTTTAGCCTTTATATTTGGTTGGTTAACTTTTCGTTCACGTGTGACAGGCGTTTACCTATCAATTATTAGTCAGGCTTTGACCTATGCCTTGTTGTTAGCATTCTTTAGAAATGAAATGGGTTTTGGTGGCAATAACGGGCTAACTGATTTTAAAGATATATTAGGGTTTAATTTGCAATCCGATGTCGTACGCGCTTTTTTATTAATGTGTACCGGCACAGCTTTAATGAGTAGCTTTCTTGTGAGTCGCTGGGTGGTAAGAACTCGACTGGGACGAGTGGTGACGGCAATACGTGATCAAGAATCAAGAGTCAGATTTCTGGGTTACCGAGTAGAGATGTTCAAGTTATGGGTGTTTGTATTTTCAGCAATGTTGGCGGGTTTAGCGGGTGCTCTTTATGTGCCTCAAGTCGGGATTATTAACCCCAGCGAATTTTCACCTTTAATCTCCTTAGAAATTGTAGTTTGGGTGGCTGTTGGTGGACGAGGGTCATTGTATGGTGCAATTATCGGTGCAATTATTGTTAATTATGGAAAAACAGTGATGACAGGGTTATTTCCTGAAGTGTGGTTATTTACTTTAGGAGCGGCTTTTATTTTAGTCACCATATTTTTACCTGATGGATTAGTGGGTTTATGGAAACGTAAAACACAGGAGAATGTGTGATGTTAAATAATGCTAAAGAGCCTAGGCTTAACAGGTATCAAAGCTTCAGTTTTATGAATCGCACACCTGTAGGTGATAAAAAGCTTGATGTGTCGCATAAAACTGTTTTATACATGGAAGATGTCAGTGTTAGTTTTGATGGCTTTAAAGCCTTAAATAAGCTGTCACTTTATATAGACGATGGTGAGTTGCGTTGTTTAATTGGGCCTAATGGAGCGGGTAAAACGACTTTAATGGATGTGATTACCGGTAAGACACGTCCAGATAATGGATCCGTTTATTTTGGTCAAACTATAGATTTATTACAGATGGATGAGCCTGCTATTGCTCAAGCGGGGATATGTCGTAAATTTCAAAAACCCAGTGTATTTGAAAATTTAACTGTATTTGAGAACCTTGAATTATCAATGAAAGCAGATAAAGGGGCATGGATTACTTTGCTTGCAACATTGACAGGAGAACAACGAGATCGTATTGATGAAGTGCTTGAAATTATAGGTATTATGTCTCTTAAAGGGCAATTAGCAGGAATTCTTTCTCATGGACAAAAACAATGGCTGGAAATTGGCATGTTATTGATACAGGAACCGAAAGTGATGTTAGTAGATGAACCCGTTGCAGGAATGACTCACCAGGAAATTGACCGGACAGCTGAATTACTCCTTTCCCTGCAGGGCAAACATTCAGTAATTGTTGTTGAACATGATATGGAGTTTGTACGCAGTATTGCAAAAAAAGTAACCGTATTACACGAAGGTTCTGTTTTAACTGAAGGAACGATGGATGAGGTTCAAAATGACCCTCGCGTCATTCAGGTCTATTTGGGGGAGTGATGTTAAGTATTTCAGCTGTAAATCAATATTATGGTGAAAGTCATATCTTATGGGATTTGAGTTTAGAGGTGCCTGCCGGTGCATGTATGTGTTTAATGGGGCGTAATGGGGTGGGTAAAACAACCTTATTAAAAAGTATTATGGGCTTGATACCCGTAAGGGATGGCATTATTAAAATTGCTGGTGAAGATATTAGCTCGGCCAAACCTGAAATGCGTGCAGAACTAGGCATTGGCTATGTACCCCAAGGACGAGAAATTTTTCCATTATTAACGGTAGAGGAAAATTTAAAAACAGGCTTACGTGCTGCTGCAAAAATAGGTATAAAAAAAGTTCCTGAGGAAATATATGAAATTTTCCCAGTTTTAAAGCAAATGCTCAACCGGCGTGGGGGAGATTTATCCGGTGGACAACAGCAACAATTAGCTATTGGGCGGGCATTGGTACTTAACCCTAAATTATTAATTTTAGATGAACCTACAGAGGGAATTCAGCCAAATATTGTGAGTGAAATTGGTGATGTGATTATCCGATTAAACCGTAATAAAGGCACTCCCAATTCAGTCGTTAAAGAAACAAAGTCTGAAATTCATGATGCAGTTTCTAAAATTAATAAAGAATTAGGGGTGACGGTACTTTTAGTTGAACAAAAACTGCCTTTTGCACGAAAAGTGGCTGACCAGTTTTGTATTTTAGAACGAGGAAGGCGTGTTTCGGCAGGAAAGATGCCCGAATTGAGTGATGTCATCGTTAAACAATATTTAACCGTATAAGATGAGGTAATTATGAATACAGCAAAACAAGTGAACATTATTTTAATAGGCTGGGTTTTATCACTTCTACCTGTGTCAGCCTATGCACATACAGGTACAGGACACCTAAGCGGTGTAATAGATGGTTTTAGTCATCCCTTTTTAGGAGTAGACCATTTATTAGTAATGATTTCTATTGGTTTATGGGCTGCCGTATCAAAAGGCTATCGAGTTTGCTTATTCCCAGTGGTATTTTTATTAGCGATGACTGTTGGCGCTATATTTAATTTTATGGGTATAGAAATTGCGGGGATGGAGAGGGGGGTTGCTCTTTCTGTGTTGCTATGTGGTTTTATATTATTATGGAATAAACATTTGTCGACTAGCGTTGCAAGTAGTTTGATTAGCCTATTTGCCATTTCACATGGCTATGTTCACGCAGCAGAAATTAGTCATCAATCAGGTGCAGGAGGATATGTGACTGGTTTTTTATTGGCGACAACTCTATTGCTTGCTATAGGAATACTTACAGGCTTTTTTAGCCTCGTAATCCAAAAGCAGGTAAGAAATATTTTTGGCTGGATTTGTACCTTTGCTGGTATAGCTTTTCTAGTTAGCATTTGATGATATGTTATCTGAGCCTGTTAGTTTTGTAGCTGTAAATTCAAATAATGACTATGTAAATCATCAAGGGTGGAAGGCTAATTTAGATTTGGGTTTTATTCGAGGGCAACATAAAACATTATTGTCTAAACGCAGTCATTATGGACCTTTAACGGTACAGCGGCCTTTTTACCCAGAAGCAGAAGTTTGCCATGTATATATCTTGCATCCCCCAGGCGGCATTGTGGGTGGGGATCAATTAACTATTAATGTTCATGTTGATAAAGGGGCTGAAGCTTTAATTACTACACCAGGTGCTGGGAAAATTTATCGTAGCGAGAGGAAGCAAGCGGTACAAAAAACTTTGATAAAAGTGAATAACCACGCTAGTTTAGAATGGCTACCACAAGAAACTATTGTATTTGAAGGGGCGCAGCTGGTATCGGATGTTCGAATTGAGCTGGAAACAAATGCACGATTTATCGGCTGGGAAATAGTCGCTTTAGGTCGGCCAGCGGCAGGTGAAGGGTTTATGCAAGGAGAAGTGTTTTTGAACTGGCAAATCTATCGTAATAAATCCCCTTTATTTTTGGAAAAAATGCGTATAGATTCTGAGACTTTTGTTGCACGGTGGGGCTTAAATCAATATTCAAGCTTTGGAAGCTTTTTTGCCGTAGGAGCATCAACTGTTTGTTTGGAAGCTGTCAGGGAGATGATTGGTGATTCCACTGGCATGGGGGTTACTTTGATAGATGATTTATTGATTTGTCGGGCAACTGCTCATAAAACAGCCCCTATCAGGCAATTTTTTGAAAGTGTGCGTGCCATAATACGTCCTGATACTATAAACAAACCAGGCTATACTCCCCGAATTTGGGCAACCTGAAACGTAAGGTAAATTATGCAACTCTCTCCACGTGAAAAAGATAAATTATTAATTTTTACAGCCGGTTTACTTGCAGAAAGGCGAAAAGCTCGCGGTCTTAAATTAAATTACCCCGAGGCTATTGCTTATATTTCTGCTGCTGTTATGGAAGGAGCAAGGGATGGTCAAACAGTTGCCAGTTTAATGGAATACGGGCGAACTTTACTTAATCGAGATGATGTAATGGAAGGTATTTGTGAAATGCTTCCTGATGTTCAGGTCGAGGCAACTTTTCCTGATGGGACCAAACTGGTCACTATCCACAACCCAATTGAATAGAGGTATATATGATTCCAGGTGAAGTAGTAGTTGCTGAGGATGATATTGAGTTAAATGCAGATCTTGTTGTTATTAATATTGATGTCTCAAACTCAGGTGACCGACCAATTCAAATAGGGTCCCATTATCATTTTTATGAGACTAATCCCGCGCTTAAATTTGATCGAAAAAAAACCTTGGGTTACCGCCTAGATATTCCAGCAGGTACAGCAACTCGGTTTGAACCAGGCCAGGAGCGCAATATACAGTTAGTGCCTTATACGGGCTTAGGTAATATTTATGGTTTTAGACAAGAAATTATGGGAAGCCTAAATGTTGTAAAGGAGAATCAGACATGAGTAAAATTGACCGTCAGGCCTATGTGGAAATGTTTGGCCCAACCGTTGGTGATCGAGTTCGATTAGCTGATAGTGAGTTGTTTCTACAAGTCGAAGAAGATCGTACCGTATATGGTGATGAAGTAAAGTTTGGTGGTGGCAAGGTTATTCGTGATGGTATGGGGCAGAGTCAATGTGATTCAAGCATTGCAATGGATCTGGTGATTACCAATGCTTTAATTATTGATCACTGGGGAATTATTAAGGCGGATGTTGGAATTAAAGACGGTCGAATTGCTACGATTGGTAAAGCGGGGAACCCTGATATACAACAGGGCGTTGATATTATAATTGGGCCTGGGACGGAAATAATCGCAGGAGAGGGGAAAATCCTTACTGCCGGAGCAATTGATGCCCATATTCACTTTATTTGCCCTCAGCAGATTGAAGAAGCTTTGATGTCAGGCGTTACCACTATGTTGGGTGGCGGAACAGGACCAGCAACAGGGACAAATGCAACAACTTGTACGCCAGGGCCTTGGAATATACACCGGATGCTACAATCCTTGGACACTTTTCCCATGAACTTTGGTTTGTTAGGGAAAGGGAATGCTAGTTTGCCCGTTGCTCTTGAGGAACAGCTAAGAGCGGGTGCTATGGGATTAAAATTACATGAAGACTGGGGCACAACACCTGCTTCTATTGATTGTTGCTTATCGGTTGCCGAACGGTTTGATGTTCAAGTTGCGATACATACAGACACTTTAAATGAGTCGGGGTTTGTTGAAGATACTTTAGCGGCTTTTAAAGATCGCACTATTCATACCTATCATACTGAAGGAGCAGGTGGAGGGCATGCGCCTGATATTATTAAAGCCTGTGGTGCCGCAAATGTTCTACCATCATCGACTAATCCTACTCGGCCTTATACGGTTAATACGGTTGATGAGCATTTAGATATGTTAATGGTGTGTCATCACCTTGATCCAAATATTGCAGAAGATGTTGCTTTTGCGGAATCTCGTATTCGTAGAGAGACCATTGCGGCGGAAGATATTTTGCATGATCTGGGGGCTTTTTCAATGATCGCATCAGATTCTCAAGCAATGGGGCGTGTGGGTGAGGTGATTATTAGGACTTGGCAAACGGCTCATAAGATGAAAGTTCAACGTGGCAGTTTATCCGAAGATTCAACTCAAAATGATAACTTTAGAATCAAACGCTATATTGCTAAATACACCATTAATCGAGCAATTAGTCATGGTATTTCCCATGAAGTTGGCTCTATCGAAAAAGGAAAACTGGCTGACTTAGTACTATGGGATCCTGCTTTTTTTGGTGTCAAACCAAGTCTTATATTAAAAGGAGGGATGATTGCCGCTGCACCCATGGGAGACCCTAATGCCTCCATTCCGACACCGCAACCCGTACATTATCGCTCAATGTTTAGCGCTTTTGGTAGCGCTTGCCATAACACCTCAATGCTGTTTTTACCGAAAATAGCGATGGAAAATGACCTGGTATCAAAGATAAAGTTAAATTCAAAAATAGGTATTGTTGCTAATACGCGTAATATTGGTAAAAAAGATATGTTGCATAATTTCTATCAACCGAATATTGAAGTAGATCCACAACTGTATACAGTAAAAGCCGATGGTATTTTGCTAAGCTGTGAACCAGCAGAAAGTTTACCCTTCTCACAACGTTATTTTTTATTTTGATGATGATTGAATTAACTGAAATAGCTCAGTCAAGTGTATCGGTTGATGATACTTTAACGATAGCTTTTGATTTGCGGCAGAAAAGTAGGTTTTCTGCCACCACAGAAAAGGGTAAACAAGTAGGCTTGTTCTTCTCACGCGGGCATATATTACGTTCGGGTATGGTTTTAACAGGGCCAGATAATTATAACGTTTTAATTAAAGCGGCAGATGAGTCTGTTTCAGTAATGCGTAGTACCGATGCTGTCACTTTTTCTAAAGCTTGTTATCACTTAGGTAATCGACATGTTTCTTTGCAGATTTTAGATGCAGAGCTACGTTTTCTTAGTGACCATGTGCTTGATCATATGCTAGAAGGTTTAGGCTTAAAGGTTGAACATGAAATGTTACCGTTTGAACCTGAAGCGGGCGCATATCATACCCATGAGCACTGATTTAGCACTAATGCGCTTGCTACAATTAGTCAGCCCAAGTCTGCCCATTGGAATGTATTGCTATTCACAAGGTTTTGAACATGCAGTGGAAGATGGCTGGATAACAGATTCTGCCGAGGCTAGTGAATGGATATCAGGTATCCTTGAGAATTGTATGCTAACGGTTGATTTACCCATTCTTTCACGGCTTTATGATGCCTGGGAGCAACAGGATATGGAAGCTATTGAAAAATGGAGTGCGACTTTATTAGCTTACCGTGAAACCTCAGAGCTTAGAGCTGAAGACAGGCAAACAGGTCAAGCACTGGCTAGGCTATTAGTGGGCATGGACTTCGCTGAAGTGGCTCAATGGCAGCGTAAATTAAATACCACTCAAGCAACTCTATTTGCTTTTGCAGCTGTAAAATGGAATATTCCAAAACACGCTACACTTGCTGGTTTTATATGGAGCTGGTTAGAAAATCAAATACTGTGTGCAGTTAAATTAGTGCCATTAGGACAAGTAGCTGGTCAGCAGTTGATATTTGAGTTATCAAAAAAAACGCCTAATTTATTAAAGCAAGGGCTAGCGTTGAAAGATGATGAGTTAGGTGGCAGTGTATTTGGTCTTGCATTAGCCAGTAGCCGTCATGAAATGCAATATTCAAGATTATTTCGATCATAGAGAAGATTAATGTCAAAAAAACAGGTGTTAAGAATAGGGATTGGTGGTCCGGTTGGGTCTGGGAAAACAGCTTTAGTGGATGCCTTATGTAAGCGTATGCGTAATAAATTTCAGATTGGTGTAGTCACAAATGATATTTATACCCGTGAAGATCAAGAGTTTCTTATCCGAAGCCAGGCTTTATCTGCGGATCGAATTGTGGGTGTGGAAACGGGAGGCTGTCCTCATACCGCTATTCGTGAAGATGCTTCTATGAATTTGGCTGCTGTAGATGATTTATGTGAAAAATTTCCTGATTTAGATTTTGTGATGGTGGAAAGTGGTGGCGATAACCTAAGTGCTACATTCAGCCCTGAATTAGCAGATTTAACGATTTATGTAATTGATGTCTCTGCGGGAGATAAAATCCCACGCAAAGGGGGGCCAGGGATTACACGATCTGATTTATTAGTGATTAATAAGATTGACTTGGCACCTTATGTAGGCGCTTCTCTTGAGGTGATGGATCGTGATGCAAAAAAAATGCGTAAGGAAAGGCCTTTTGTTTTTAGTAATTTAAAAACCGATGAAGGGCTTTCTAATATAGAAAACTTTATTATTAAACAGGGGATGTTGATAGCTGGATAGTGGGTCAAATCTGTATTTTAAAAGTTTATCCATTATTGGGGTGTAAGCTTTAGCCTGCTTTTGCACTAAAGAATGCAGGTTAAAATCTGATAGAGTGAACTTCGATCCGCTATATTTCAGCGAGAACTGTGGGCTGAAACCTGCCCCATGCCTTCGAAACCTAATCACAATAAGCTCGCTCTGTATAAAGGGTGTAATGCAAGCGCCACAAAGTATCAAACATATCCTGGAATAGATTTTTTGGTAGATTAATTGACATAAGGCAGGTAAGGAATTAGAGTGACAGTTAGCTTGTGTTTAAAATCCTGATTCGGTGGGTAATATCAATTATCAAGGCAATTTGACATGATAAATTGAATAGCAGGCAAATATGCCTGAATATTCGGGTAATAGCTAGGAGAAATGGGGCAAAATGACTTGATAATAATATCCTGTCGAATAGGCCTGATTTGTCGGTGAATATACTAGAATATCAGGGCGATTGTGCCTGCTAATAATAATGTTAGCACAGTATTACAAAGTTTTTTGGTCAGGTAATTCATATTAAAAATGCAGGTTTGTCTTACTTCTCTTCTTACATTTTTTGCCAAGTATTAGCCGTTAAAAATTTTGGGCAGGAAGTAACAGGGTTATCAAATATTG
>JAJRUF010000279.1 GCA_024277935.1 Gammaproteobacteria bacterium | reverse complement strand
TGGCGTGCCTGTAATTTTCTATTACTGCCTTGTTGCCCCACTAACTTTTGGCTGGTTTTTTCTGCTTTGGCTTCAAGTTTAGTATTTTGTTTACTTAACTTATCCAGTTCGGCTTTTAACTTAGCATTTTCAGTTTTAAAGTCATCACGCTCTTTAGTCACTTGTCGCATCATGACTTGTAATTTGGCAACCATTTGTCCGCCACCGGCTGAAGGCTGCCGGACACCTGCCTGAACAAATGAAGAACACAACATAAATACTATAAAAAAAGTTATTGTCTTAACCATTACAACCCCACCCTTTTTTTTTAATTTAGAATTTAGCATTAAAATCAATTAACAGAATATCAATCCCAATCTTAGGCCCATCAATTTGATCGGTACTCATCCATTTAGCACTTAGCCAGGCATTATCTACCACCCCATAATTACCCCCGATTACCCAACCTTTTGCATTAGTACCGCCTAAATGAAAATCAGAGTCAGTAAAGGCATCTAATACGGCATCACTTTCTATATATTTATACGCCACATAAGAATTCCATTTCCCGGGTAGTAATGTTGTAGGCCAGCCAAAATCTAATCGTGCCTGCCATGCATTAGTACGGTCTGCAAGCTTAGGGTTATTATAAATAACACCGGTTCCAAGTCTTTGCTGAATTTCATTTTTATTAAAGCCTAGGTTCTTTGCATAATCACCTGTTAATTTGACATGGATGGGAGCAAACATTGCCATATCATAAGAAGCGGTAATATTTAAAATCTCAAATTCTGAGGCTAAGCCAAATTTTTGTGGGGTAGTAGTATTATTTTGAGTGGCATAACAAATAGGCGTCATACTATTGCCTTTTTGTAAATATTGAGGAACTGAGGCATCTCTATCTTGATCAGTAAATCCGCAGCTTGAAGTAGCCCCAATTTTATTAGGCCTTGCCTTAGTATTAATATAGTTATAATAAGCGACACTAATAGCTGCTTTATCTTGGTTTAGAAATTCCCAATCAGTTCCAACTTGTCCCCCCAGCATCCACTTATCTTTAGTGCTTAATTGAAATTCTTGTAAAGGAAAAGCACCTAAGGTTAAAAACATACTTGCCGTCTGATCTTCCTGATCATATAAACTATCTGAACCAGCCATGTTATATCTAAAAGTTGAGGCAAAGCCTTCAAAACTGAGGTCTTTATCAAATATTAAATTTGTTGATCTAAAAGGGTTGGGAATACGCCCACCCTGCAAGGTCATCCAATTGTAAACATCACTATCCAGCCCTTCATACTTTAAGAAGGCTCTATCAATATTAAAATCAAATTTTTGTCCCGTATTACCCAATGTCTGATTAGTCGATACAGGGTCTTTAATATTACCCGTTGCCAAACGTAAATTAGCTTCTAAACCTTGAGTAACTTTAGCTTTTAAGCCCAATCGAAAACGCGCCCTAAAGCGATCTCTATCTTTGTTAATATTTTCTAAACCATCAACACTACCAAATCCACCATTTTTATTAACGTTTTGAAAATTGTTAACACTGTTAGCATCCGATACCCGAGGATTAACAAAATTAGACTCAGCAAAATGATCATGCTCATACCTTAAACGCATATCGCCATATAATTTAAACTTACGCGTCCATTCAGGTAAAGCATTCGGAATACCCCATTGCTGGGTTTCTGCCTCTTTCATAACATCAGCCACCACATCAGCCCGTAGATCAGCCCTTACCTGTTGACGGATTTGATCACGCACAAACTCAGGTACATACGGCACTCTGACCACATCAGCGGGGACTTTATCAGCCTCAGCAGCCAGTTTAACTTGCTTAACTGCATCCTGCTCGGCTTGTTTAATCATCTGTTGAGCATTTTCCTGGCTCAATATCCCTTGTTTAACCAATAAATTAATTAGATTAGTCGTGGTATTACGCAGCTTGAGTAACTCTTCTTTTTCACCTGCATAAGCAGTTGCTATGCTTAAGGACAGCACAGCCGCCGCTAGCATTGTTTTTCTAAAGCGGTTAGTTTTATTATGTTCCATGCTTATTACATTCTTGATGTGATTTTTAGTTTAATAGGTTGCTTCATACCAACAGGTGGTTTGTCACTTACTCGCTGTACAGTTGCTAAAACAGATTTAATAACTTTATCTATATCTGCATCGCCACTGCTACGAATCAGTTTATATTTTAAAACTGAGCCATCTATATCTAGCCATATATTGATATAGGCAGAGTATGCACGACGGCGTAGTTCATCCCGCTCCATCATGGCATCTAATACCGTGTTTTTAACAACACTTGCATACCATGCATTTGGGTTACCCGCTAATAAACCTCGCCCGCCTTTTCTTGCTGCTAAACCGAAGCCATCTGAACCTGCACTACCATCAGCATCCAAGCCTAAACTCTCAGCTGGCGCTTCATCTGATACATCCGGTAAATTTTCTGGCTCTGGTTCTGGCTCTACCTGCTCCTCTATTTCCGGCTCAGGTGGAGGTTCTTCCTGAGGCGGAGGCGGTGGAGGAGGCGGTGGCGGTTTAAACAAAGTGATTTTTTGTACTTTTGGGCCTTTCTTTTCAGGCTTTTTATCCAGAAAGCCTTGTATAAAAGTAATCACACCATAGATTATGCCAATAATAACAATCACAGCCACAATACGT
>JAJRUF010000278.1 GCA_024277935.1 Gammaproteobacteria bacterium | reverse complement strand
TGTATCGTTTAACTTACTCATTTATTGGTACTTTTAGATTGTTTTTATGCTTCCTATTTTACCATTTATGAGTAAGTTCTTCTTTTTTTAGCTCATCTTGCTAAGAATATTCTTCGGTTTTATTGGTTTTGCAAGAGGCTCTAGAGTTGTGTTTTTTTGCTAGTAAAACCTAAAAAGCCCAAAGCAGAAATAAATAACCAGATAGCGGCAGGTACTGGTACAACAGCGACAGGAAAGGCAACTGTGTAGCCAAGGTCTTTAAATGAAGCAATAGTTGTATTACTTAGAAAAGTTTTACCATTGTTAAGGAATAGGCCTGTCATAAGCTCATCACGCATATCCCTACCATTACTATCGGTAATACCTGTTAAGGCAGTGCCATTACCTTCATTCCAGTGACCGTTGGCAGTCCCCACTCCCCCTTGCAACTCTACAGGCACAAAAGTGGCCAGTGGATCAAATTCAGTCTGATAGGCAGATAAGGCTCCAGCTCCAGTATACTGTCCAGAATCAGCAACATACAAGCTGTTGCTTTCCCATAAACTACCAAAGCCAAGTGCATGAGCCATTTCATGTTTAACTATGCTCAATAAGCTACCATTACTTTCCATATTGGATAAATCAGCAGGGTCAAAGTTCATGCTTCCACTAATAGCATAAGTATAATTGTAAAAATCAAGGCTGGTAGTGCTAATAGGGTCTGCACTACCCAGTACCCCACCTACACCATCAGATGTTAAGCTTCCTGTATTAATTGTGATACCTGGGAGGTCAGCAAAAAATGACAATTTTTTATAACCAGGCTGATATCCTGTAATTATATTTTCCCAAAATACTTCAGCCTGAGTAAAAGCTGTTTGTTGTCCAGTGGAGAATGAACTTGTTCCCGTTAAGCTAATATTAAAGGAGTTAGTGGCTGATGCAAATGATGAGCACATCCACAAAGAGGAGAATAATATAACTTTGTTTATTTTTGATAGATATTTAGTTATAAACATAATGACCTACATTAAATCATGAGATTTATCGAAATTGTGGTTGGCTTTAAAAGAAAAACGAAGTGTTTTTATTAATACAATAAAAAACCAAATAAATAATTTATTTGGCATATTAGTGATTTATATCACTCAATAAACTCAAAAGCAATACCACCCACTAAAAAATCATCAATCACATCTTACCAGTAAAATATCCATACTCTTGTAACAACTTTGCTTAAGTGGATTATAAAAATATATTAATATAACCTTTTTGGAAAAATAAAATAATAACGGGGTTGGTTTACAATTTAGGGAGTCAGTAATAAATAATGCCCCCCCCTGGTCTAGCAGGATTTTTATTTCTCCTTGGTTATTTTGAATAACAAAATAGTAAGTCTTTTATTTTATTACTCTCTGATTGATGGCCGAGAGCAGCCTAACTCGCTTCTTCGCTCTATATGCCAATTGAAAAGAGTCAAAGAGGGATAAAAAGACAAGAGAGAGAGGTGAGTATATAATTTGTTACTTGACACCTAAGTTCTTTTAAAAAACACTAAATGTAAAATAAAGTTTGTTATAGAATGTAGGTAATTAAATAATTACATTGAATACAGTATATAAAATATAACTGTAATAAGGAATTTGTATGTCAAGTAGCTTTCCAATGAGCTTTAAAAAACGTATTCACCTTGCATTCAGCACTATTATTGCTCTTTTTTTCGTAGTGACTGGCTTAGTGTTATATCAGTTTAATCAAATTAATGTTGATATAGAAAGGATGGATAAATCTATATTACCTTACGCTATTACCAGTCAGGAAATGGCCTTTGACGTGGTACAAGTGCAACAGTTTTTGACCGACGTATCTGCCTCACATGACCCTGCTGGTTATTCAGAAGCAGAAAAAGCAGCTAAGCGTTTTTCTAAAGGAATTTCATTATTTGAAGAAAGGTACCGCAACAATAATGCTAAATTAGAACAAATTAGAAATTTGAATGTGGCTTTTAATGTCTTCTATCAACAAGGAAAGAAAATGGCAACAATTTACGTTGATAAAGGCATTGTTGAAGGTAATGTCTTTATGGAAAGCTTTGACCTCAAGGCAGAACAAATTACTCAACTAGTTCACCAGTTAAAAGAAGAGAACGTTAAAAACACCAGAGTCATCAGTAACAAAATATCTCAGCGAACCCAGTCGGCCATTGCATGGACTCTAGGTTTATTCATGGCTGCTGTCATCATTGCAATAATCTTAACTATAAAAATTGCTAATCGCTTATACAGTCAACTTGGTATTGACCCTTTCTTTGTGCAAGGTATAGCCAAAGAAATGTCAAAGGGTAATCTACAACGCAATATTCAACTTGATGAAGGAGACAACTTTAGTTTGCTATATGCTATTAAGAACATGCAAACTAAATTAAAAGAAATCATTGGACAAATGAATAAGATTTCTAATGCTATTAACTGTTCCACAGGTCATTTAAATGAGGTATTTACGGAAGTCACATCTAGCTCAGAAACTCAAAACCAATATGCATTAAATACTGCGATGGGGATGGAAGAAATGACTACCAGTATCAATAAAATCTCTCAAAATGCTAATAGTTCTGCCGAACAGGCTGGAACTTCAGGTCACTTGGCTGATGAAGGTTATACTATTGTTAATGCAGCAGCTGCTGAAATGGAAGAAATTGCCCATGTAGTTTCCGAATCTTCTGAAATCATTGGTAAATTAAGTGATAGTTCGAAACATATTTCTGATGTTGTTGAAGTCATTAATCAAATAGCTAATCAGACTAATTTATTGGCATTAAATGCTGCTATTGAAGCAGCAAGAGCAGGTGAGCAAGGCCGAGGGTTTGCTGTAGTTGCTGATGAAGTGAGAGGATTGGCGGAAAGAACGTCTCAATCAACACAAGAAGTAGCTGCAATTATCGAACAAATTCAGACTAATGCTTCTGATGCGGTTCTCAGTATGGAAATAGGCCATAAAAATGTTAATGAAGGTGTTGTTAAAGCTCGTCATGCGGGTAAGTCAATGACTGAAATTAAAAATAGTGCCAGTCTTGTTAGAGATTCAATTGCTGATATTTCTATAGCATTAGAACAACAGAATTTGCGG
Source organism: Gammaproteobacteria bacterium (assembly GCA_024277935.1). Lineage (GTDB taxonomy): Bacteria > Pseudomonadota > Gammaproteobacteria > Methylococcales > Methylomonadaceae > QPIN01. The sequence goes on along the minus strand of JAJRUF010000278.1, from coordinate 5,826 downwards.
ATAACTGAAATAACGGGTGAAGTTTCAAATATCTCAAAATTATCTGATAAAAATACTCATTCAATTCATGACTTAACGGAATCTATTAAGGATCTGGATAAAATGGCGGAGAGTTTGTCAAATGCTATCAGTTTTTTTAAACTATAAATGATAGTTTTTATTGGCACTAATTTACTTTAATAAATAAATGGTTATATTATGCCACCTTATCAAGACAGCCATCACTTGACAGTTATAACAATTGTTATACGTGTCATTATTGTTATATCCTTAGTTGAATTTGCAGTGATGTTATTGTTTTCAATTCTTCAATTGCAATTAGACCCAGTTTCTGAAGCCTTTTTAGATGCTGGATTACTATCAGTATTTTCTACTCCATTTCTTTACTTTTGGATTGTTTTACCTTTCATTAAAGACCGAGATAAAGCAGAAGAATCTATAAGGCACCTTGCTCTACATGATCCATTGACTGGTTTAGCAAACCGACGTTTACTAGAAGAGCATCTTGATAAATCAATCAGTCGTTGTACCAGAGAAAAAACATACGGTGCCTTGCTACTTATTGATCTTGATGGCTTTAAGCCAATCAATGATAACCATGGTCACGAAGCAGGTGATATTATCCTTAAAGATGTTGCTAAATGCTTAGGGAGCGTTTTGAGACGAGTTGATATAGCAGCAAGACTTGGCGGTGATGAATTTATTGTTTTAATTAATCAAATTAGTAATGATGAGGGTAAAGCAAAAGAAGCTGCCTTTATCCTTGCAGAGAAATTACGTGCTAGAATTTCTCACCCTGTCGAATTTAACAATACTTCTCTTTCCGTCGGAGCAAGCATAGGCTTGCGAATCATCAAACCAAAAGATAAAAATATTGAGGCCTTAATAAGGGAGGCTGATTCTGCTATGTATTCGGCAAAAAAATTAGGGCGAGCACAGGTTACTTTGTTTAAGGGGGTTTGATGGAATAAAGTTACCCATATTGCGAAGAGTTTTTGTTTCTGATCAAACGATCTCAAGATGCGCATAGCAAGCTACGCAACGAATGAGATCATTCCATCTGGAGCAAAAAGACAAGTTAGAAATCGGGAAGTTGTTTCATGCACGTTCCTGTCTTAACAAACAAAAATACTTATTCCTGGTAACTATAAAATAAGACTCGTGTTGAAAGTAAAGCGAACGCTAAGAGACTGCCCGAGAATAGGAAGCCTGCTACATCCATAAACAGTCATTTATTAAAACTCAAGATAATTTTTAGTTATTCAATATATTCAAAGGCAATATTAGTGCTTAAAAACTGATCAATAAAATCAGCGTCATTAAAATTTCCATACCCTAGCATTAACTTCACATAAGCAGATTCTAAAGACATATTCCAAATCACTTTGGCCCCTAGATTTTGTAATGTTCTGCTACTGTCGTATACAGAAAAAGATTTAATTGCAGGTGCCATATAAAGGCTAATATTGCATTGCTTACATCTTTTTATAAAGGCTGATAAAGAGTAATTTTCACCCCAGTCTAATGAGGCACAAGCCGTGCCAGAGTGATAAAGGTCATGGATAATGATATCGACTTTATCTAATTGAAAAAGTGAATAATCTAACCCGGGGTAGGGTTTAATTAATAAAATCTTATTAGAAAAATAAGGTAATAACGGGGTAGGTTTACAGCTTAATAAATTTAATGAATACAGTTGCTGAAAGGTATTGTGCTGAAATTGCAGATAGGCTTTGGATTGTACGCTAATAAAGTCTCCACTTAATTGTAAACAAGAGGAAAGTCGAGTTGCTATATGTACTGTAACTTCAGCATTAGAATTTTTATAAGGAACAAACACTCCAGCTTGTTTTCTTTGTTTGATAAATTCTATGGCACAATTAAAGTTAGCCAAGCCATTGGCATAAGGCGTATCTAACGGATAATCACTGGATACGAGCAAGAGTGGGATTTGAATAGTATTAAAATATAAGCCGAGTGCCGCAGCCGTAAAAGCTAATGTATCTGTACCGTGAGTAACGATAATACCATCATATTGAGCAATATTTTCCGCTTCAATGGCTTGAATAAGCTGTTCCCAGGCGGTTGGAAATAAGTTTTCACTTAACAGCTGAAGGGGTTGTACTATTTTAAACTGGAGGTACTTATTATCAGGAAATTTTTTTTTATATAACTCGAGTAATTTAAAACCTTGGGTTTTAGAGGTATTAATATTGCCGTTTAGCGTTGTAGAGCCAATAGTGCCTCCAGTAAAAACCAATAAAATATTTGGCATAAAACTAAAATATTATCGAGTACCAAAGACAACAATAGTTTTACCGTGAGCAGAGATTAACTCTTTATCATTCAGTTCTTTTAGTACCCTGCCAGCCATTTCCCTGGAACAGCCTACTATACGGCCTATTTCCTGACGAGTAATACTGAGTTGCATACCATCAGGGTGAGTCATTGCATCAGGCTCTTTACATAAATCAAGTAAAGTACGGGCAATACGGCCTTCAACATCCATAAAGGCAAGGTCTTGGTATTTACGGCTGGTAATTAATAAACGAGTAGAGAGTTGTTCACCAAACATATAAAGAATATCTGTTGCATATTCTGATAACTCACCTTTTAAGGCTTGTCTGAGTCGATCATAAGATATTTCTGCTAAGTGACATTTGGTACGGGTTTTAACGGTAACGGTTCTTGTTTCTGAGCCTTTAAAAACACCAATTTCACCGATAAATTCACGTTTATTAAGGTAGGCCAGAATAAGTTCGTGTCCACTTTCATCTTCCACCGTAACACTTACCGATCCATCAATTATAAATAATAATTTATCCCCAATATCACCCGGTCTGATTATAATAGCTTTAGAAGGGTAACTTCGGGTATGGCAAAGGCGCAAAAAATGTTCTAAAGCATTTTGATTGATATTGTTTTTTTCGATCAATGACATGTCAACGTACCTGTTTACTTAATTACTCATTGTACAATGCAGTGTTTTAAATAATAAATCAATTTTATCTGCAATCTCAAGGTAGAATTATATATCTATTTTATTTATATGAGGAGATTTTATGCAAGCAACAGTTAAATGGGTTGGTGGTAGAGCATTCTTGGGTGAAAGTGGCAGTGGACATACGGTTGTTATGGATGGCCCAGTAGATCACGGTGGACGTAATATTGGTATCCGCCCAATGGAAATGATTTTACTAGGTGTTGGAGGTTGTTCTTCTTACGATGTAATGGATATATTACAGAAAGGAAGACATGAGGTTATTGACTGTGTGGCTGAGTTAACTGCTGAAAGAGTTGATGCTATACCTAGTGTTTTTAGTACTATTCATTTACACTTTAAGGTAACAGGAAAAAACTTAAAAGAAGCCGCCGTTGAACGTGCCGTTAAATTATCCGCAGAAAAATATTGCTCAGCATCAATTATGTTAGGCAAGTCGGTCGATATTACGCATGATTTTGAAGTGATTAATGTCTGATAGATTATTTTATGGTTTTTGAACTTATTTGCTTTTAAATATAAGCCTGACTGCGCCAGATATATAATTCATTATCCGGTATTATTTATTAGGTTTAATTGGGAGAAACGATGATTAGATTAGAACGTCCAAATATGGCAATTAACGATCCTCGAGTTAGAACCGGCCCAAGTGCTTTACAAGTAAGGCGCTACCAAATGGAGAATACTTGGGATATTGCTACCACAGAAAGCCGCCAGCATATTATTAACTGGGTTGCAAATGTTGCCCATGGTACAACAAATGGAAAATTAAAAAATTTAGTTCTCAGTTGTCATGGCAACCCTGGACAGCTTCAGTTAGGGCAAGGGTTTGATATTTCTCAGGTTGCGTTGTTTTCTGCCTGGCGAGGGTTAATTGAGAAAATTTGGTTGCCTGATTGTTTAGTCGCAAGAGGCAGCGATGGCAATGCTTTCTGTTCGAGTATGGCAAGGCAGGCCCAATGTTATGTTGTTGCTCCTACTGAGAGTCAATGTGATGAATTTACTACAATGCCTTATGATCAGCTAACTAGCTTCGAAGGTTTGGTACTATGCTATGGCCCAAATGGTAATATTAGCTGGCAAGGTCGTAATATGTCGTCATGGGATTATGAAAATAATTTTGGTAACTGGATCATTGGGCGGCAAGGGTGTGTTGGTGTTCCAGACTAAACTGCATATGCTTTTGTGAAGTGTTTTCCCTCTCAGGATCACTTACTTTTTCAATGCCTCAATAATTCCCCTATACTCTTGTTCTCTTGGGCGGTGTAAGAACAGCCCTAATACGCCTAGCAGACTGAATATATATAAAGAGTTTATTTCATCTCCCAGCATAAACATAATAAAACCAAACATACCGACAGTTTCGATACTAACTAAAGTAACGACAGTGGTCATTAAATACCGATTTTTGGCAGAGGTATCCCCCGGCATAGTCTGATTAAGCCTCAGTAAAATATGCCGTAGTAAGTTTGTTAAAGGAAATAGAATAATAGTGATGACATATAAAATACTTCTAATAAAAATACGTTGCTCTTCGGGCAGGTTAATACGAATATCATCTCCTACTGTATAACAAATAACATGGTAAGCAATTAACATTATCAGCATCATGACAACAATCACCCAATGTATCGTTAAGTCAGCTTTTATCTGCTTTTGACTTATCATAATTTTCCTAAAGTATTTTTATTGAGCATCTGGTTTTTCAGTTTTTTCAACATGGGATTTGCGATAAATTTTCATAATAACTAAAAAAGCTAAAAAATCATATACAGCATGGATAACAATAGGGGTAAATAAGTTACGTGTACCACCATAATCTAAAAATAATCCAAGGTAAATACCTACACCGGTTGCAAGCACAGCATACAAAGGTGTAACAGCATGAACTAAACCAAATAAAATATTACTGGCAATTAGCCCAGCAGTCATACCCCATAAGTTTTCCATCCAGGGTTGAATAACACCACGAAATAACACCTCTTCTGAAACGCCTGCGATAGTCGCCAGTATAAATAAATCAGCCCACTTATAACGAGATAAACTCGGCCCTAATGTATCGAGTAAAATCTGGCGTATTTGTTTAACAGAAGCATACTCCATATGGTCTGTGGCGAGAAACATAAAAAATAAAGGTAACGTACCCAATAAGCCATAAAGTAATGCATTTTCAGAAAAAAACAAATATTCAAATGGATTAATATCAGCTATCCAACCTAAAATAATAGCAACTAAAATAAGAGACCCCTCAAAATAGCAGGCTGTTTTAAAGAAATTTTCTGGTTTGATGGGAGTATCTGGCATAAGTGCTAAAACATTTAAATTTAAAAAGATTGGATTATTGTAATGCAAAGTTTCAGCCACGACGCATTTTTATTAAGTCTTAATGAGTTACTAAATTCCATTTTATCCTATTAAATTCAAAGGTATATTAAGTTGTAGCATCATTTCTTTCGTTATTACAAGCATTTAGGGTTCCCACAAAAATGTTTACAAAAAGAGTAATTAACTACTGAAGTTTCCCAGAAATTCATCAAGCCACCATGCGTAATAGCGTGGCGACGAGAGAATTAACTGGGGAGCTGCTAGGTTTGGGGCAAAGCCTACTAAAATCTGGATCTAATCCTGTTTCCGCAATAATACGCCGAACATCTGAGAAGGCAAAACTTGTCCGTCCTTTCACTTTATGTCTGCGTTCAGGGTTAGTGTTACGTTCCTTCTTATATAAGGATTAACAAGCTAAAATATTCCATAGTGATTTAGGGTTTAATACCCCCCATTCCCCAAAATAAATCGAAAAAAAAGGGCGAAATCCTCGACAATTA
>JAJRUF010000277.1 GCA_024277935.1 Gammaproteobacteria bacterium | reverse complement strand
CAATATTTGATAACCCTGTTACTTCCTGCCCAAAATTTTCAACAGCTAATGCTTGGCAAAAAATGTAAGAAGAGAAGCAAGGTAAACCTGCATTTTTAATATGAATTACCTGACCAAAAAACTTTGTAATACTGTGCTAACTATTACTTATCAAGTCAATTCGCCTGATAATATGATATTACCCTGTAAATTTGGAAAATCGACCTGATATTCTAATATCAGGTAAAATCCACCTGATAATGCGTAAACCTTTAAAAAACGTTTACCTTAAATAACAAAGCAATATTCACACCATCTTCTTAACACATTGATTTTATAAATATATTTTTTATAGTGTTTTTTGCTTTGTAAAAAATACTGACGTTTGTTGATTTTTACTTGGAGAAAAACCATGATGGCTCAAAAAAATGGTAAATTGCTTGATGAGGTGAGTCGGGTTATGCGTCTTAAGCATTATTCTATTCATACTGAAAGAACCTATTCAAGTTGGATTAAGCAGTTTGTAAAGTTTCATAAAATGCGGGATAAATCTGAGCTAATGGCTGAGCCTGAACGAAAGGTTGAGAGTTTTTTGAGTTATTTAGCGGTTCAAAGAAATGTTTCTGTCTCTACCCAAAATCAGGCTATGAATGCTTTGGTTTTTTTGTATAAAAGAGTTTTAGATCGCCCCTTAGAGAAGACTGTTGATGCAGTTAGATCTACAAAAAACAAACAAATACCTGTGGTTTTAACTCAGGATGAGGTTAAGGAAGTTCTAACTCTGCTTGAAGGAGCTACACAGCTAATGGTGAAGTTACTTTATGGCAGTGGTCTTAGAATTTCAGAGGTGCTTAGGTTGCGTGTTCAAGATATTGACTATGATTACAAACAGGTTACTGTTCGTTCAGGGAAAGGTAATAAAGATAGAGTAACCACGTTTTCAAATAGTTTAATGTCTCCGCTTAAGGCGCATTTGTTACGGGTTAAGTTAGTTCATGATAGGGATTTAGCTAATGGGTTTGGTTCAGTCTATTTACCTTATGCTTTAAATAGGAAGTATCCAAATGCTGATAAAGAGTGGGGTTGGCAGTATGTTTTCCCCGCTAATAATTTATCGATTGATCCTCGGTCTAAAATTAAGCGGCGACATCATACTGATCAATCTGTGGTTAATAAAGCGATAAAAATAGTTGTAAAGAAACTGGACATTACTAAAAGAGTGAGTGCTCATACTTTTCGACATAGCTTTGCAACCCATCTTTTACAACGAGGAACTGATATTCGTACTATTCAAGCTTTATTGGGGCATAGTGATTTAGAAACTACGATGATTTATACTCATGTGTTAAATCAAGGTGGAGAGGGAGTTGTTAGCCCTTTAGATGATTTGGGGATATGATTTTGCAAGATATGTCAAATCCAATAAAATATTTTATAAAAATTCATTTCGACAGCCTAGGTCCGATCCCGAATTGCAAAGCCCTTGTTATTTAATTCGTAACTTCAGTTTCTATTTGAAAGAGCCTGATGTTCGTATTCAACTAACACAGGGGTAAGTTGCAACAATTAAATTAACAATTTTGAGGATGAGCAAAGGAGGAGCGACGAGCCCATCTTTATGCGTATTACATTTGATGGGCACGGGATAAAGCTAGGCTGTCGAAATTATAGCTATAAATCACCTTTAAATTTCCTGGTTTTTGGATATATTTAAAATCCTCCCCAGCAAGGGAGGGCTTAAGAGCATTAACTTTAGAGCTTAATTGTTAGTGACCTGTGGTTTGTTAATAGCCTTGTAGGATTTTAACCTCACCTCCAACAATTAACATCCATAAGCTAGGTAAAAAAGCCATATTTCGATAGCCTAGGATAAAGCCCCTTTGTCCATCCTACACGAAACTTTAAAATCAAAAATGTTAGAATAATTATGCACAAGTACTTAATGTAGGAGTATTGCCGAGGCGTAGCAATAGTTGCTACAACCCAGAAGGCAGGCAAAAAATAAGTCAAGATTGGTATATTATTGAATCTTTACTCTCGCTAAGGTGAGGGTGGAAAAATAAGCTTAAGCTGAGTGCCTTGTTGTAATTGACTGCTGATTAATATTTGCCCACCATGTAAATCCATAATTGATTTTACGATGGCTAAACCAAGTCCAGAGCCTTGTTTGTCATGTTGGCGAGATTTATCTGCGCGAAAAAAACGATCAAAAATATGCGGTAACAGTTTTTCATCAATGCCTTCACCAGTATCCGTAATAGTAATGATGACGGATTTATCTGCTGATGTTGTGGCTGATAGGCTAATACTATCATTGGCGTGGGTATAACGAAGTGCATTGGAAATGACATTACCTAATACTCGGCGCAGTAAACTGGGGTCGGCATAAAGTGTAACTTGGTTTGCTTGGTAGCTTATTGAAACCTGCTGATCAGCCGCTAGCATATTATAGAACGCGGTTATTACCTCAAATTCTTTTTCTACCTGAAAAACGCGACAGCTTATTTCTGTCTTTGGGTTTTCGGCGCGTGCCAAAAAAAGTAATTCATCAATCATGCGAGCAATTCGCCCACATTCTTCAATATTAGATTCTAAAATTTCGCGGTATTCTTCGGGCGATCTTTCTCGAGAGAGTGCTACTTCAGCAGATCCCATTAAATTATTAACTGGCGTGCGTAATTCATGTGCTAAATCAGCAGAAAATTGAGATAAACGAGCAAAGGATTGATCTAGTCTGGCTAACATTTGATCAAAAAGGGTTCTGGGGACACAATACTTAATTATCATTTTTTAACCTTTGGTCTTGGCTTTTTCTTTCTCAAATCACGCCCTAGGAGCCTGTCCGAAAACAGCCAAGACAAAGGAATATTTGTAATCAATTTTTGAAAAAAAATTAAAATTATTTTTAATAATCAATTTATTTTTCAAAATTAGCTTGAAATTGTCATTTTTACACCTTTTTCTCCTGT
>JAJRUF010000034.1 GCA_024277935.1 Gammaproteobacteria bacterium | reverse complement strand
ATTCTGTGATATTGATGGCACTTTTCCCAACCATCACCCCGACCCTAGCAACCCTGCAAATTTACAAAACTTAATTGCTGGTGTTGAGCATTATGAGGCTGATATAGGTATTGCATTTGATGGGGATGGCGATAGGATAGGAGTTATTGACTCAAAGGGTAAAATAATTTGGCCTGATAGACTGCTTATGCTATTTGCTAAAGAAGTATTAAGTCATAAACCGGGGGCTGAAATTATTTACGATATAAAGTCAACTCATCATCTTAAAGGCTATATTGCTAAACAGGGGGGGCGATCGCTGATGTGCAAAACAGGCCATTCTTTTATCAAAGCTAAATTAAAAGAGACGGGGGCGGCATTAGCAGGTGAAATGAGTGGGCATATCTTCTTTAATGATCGCTGGTTTGGTTTTGATGATGCCTTATACTCAGCTGCTCGCCTTATTGGTATTTTGTCTGCAGATACTCGCGATAGCGCACAAGTTTTTGCCGATATTCCTGAGAGTTTCAGTACCCCAGAAATTTATATTGAATTAGCCGAAGGTGAAAATATTAACTTGATGCAGCAACTACTCGCTAAAGTAGATTTTAAAGATGCCGAAATTATTACTTTTGATGGATTGAGAGCTGACTTTAGTGATGGCTGGGGGCTTGTTAGAGCTTCTAACACTATGCCTGCCTTGGCTCTCCGTTTTGAAGCGGATACCACTGAAGCATTAAACCGTATTCAATCCCAGTTTAAAGGCTTGCTCACTCAAATCAAAGCTGATATAAACGTGCCGTTCTAATCTTTACTTTTAACCAACTGGTACTCAGGTTCTATGCAAGAAAATACATCTCACCACATCGCTCACGTTCTAATTGAGGCTTTACCTTATATAAAAAAATTTAAAGGTAAAACCGTGGTGGGAAAATTTGGCGGCAATGCCATGATTGATGATGAGCTTAAACATAGCTTTGCCAGAGATATTGTACTGATGAAATTGGTTGGTATTAATCCTATTATTGTTCATGGCGGTGGCCCTCAAATTGGTAAACTTTTAGACCGGCTCAATATTAGCACTCAATTTATTGATGGCATGCGTGTCACTAACAGTGAAACGATGGATGTGGTTGAAATGGTTTTAGGTGGTCAGGTGAATAAGGAAATTGTTAGCCTACTCAACCTTCATGGCGGTAAAGCCATTGGCTTAACAGGTAAGGACGGAGATTTTATTCATGCTAGAAAAATTAATTTAAAACGGCTTTCAGCGGAACATCAAGCATCAGAAATTATTGATTTAGGTCATGTAGGTGAAGTGAGCAGTATAGACCCTTCTGTGGTGGATATGCTTTGCAATAGTGACTTTATTCCAGTTATTGCGCCTATTGGGGTTGGTGAGGATGGTCATTCCTACAATATCAATGCTGACTTGGTTGCCGGTAAAATTGCCGAAGTTTTAAAGGCCGAAAAACTGTTGTTACTCACCAATACAGCGGGTATTTTAGATAAAGATAAAAACTTAATGACAGGGCTTTCTATCTCGGATATAGATGATTTAATTGCTGATGGTACGATTGAGGGTGGCATGATTCCAAAAACCCAATGTGCTACAGATGCTTTAAAAGGTGGTGTATCCAGTGTCCACATTATTGATGGTCGGGTTGATCATGCAGTTTTACTTGAGTTATTTACCAACCAAGGTGTGGGAACATTATTAGTGAGTCGCTAATAGACTTTACATGGTCAACGTGTAACTATTTCAGCAAGGTAGCTTATTGGCAAAAATCAACGGGTAGAAAACCACATTCATGGCTGTGCGAAGTATAAGCTGATTACCCCGTTGCAATTATTAACAAGATTTTAATGTCGGTACTTTTCAGGATTAATTTGGTATTTATTTAATTTGTTGTAGACGGCTCTGGTTGAAAGCTCCATACAACTGGCAATTGCATTAATATTTCCTTGGTGTTGCTGTAAAGCCTGTTTCAAAAATGCCTGCTCTACCTCATCAATAGCTTTTGCTTTTAAGTGTTTCCAGTTACTAAGCTCAGCTTTTGGTGAATCACTTTCTAGCAATAATTCTGTTATTTCTTGCCCCTTAGTAAATAAAACACTACGTTCTAATATATTTTCTAACTCTCTAACATTGCCGGGCCAATTATAGGCGCGAATCTGTTGCATAACTTCGCGACTAACAGTGTCCACCTTTTTATTATGCTTCTGGCTCATACGCTGTAAGATTAACTTTACCAAGGCAGGTAAATCAGAGGGCCTTTCTTTTAATGAGGGTATTTCTAATTTAACAACATTCACTCGGTAGTATAAATCTTTGCGGAATAAACCTTGTTCTACTTTGTCTTGTAAATGAACGTTGGTGGCTGAAATAATTCGCAAATCAACTTGTATTGTTTGTCTTCCACCTATTCTTTCCAGCTCACCTTCCTGAATAACTCTTAATAACCGGGTTTGAGCAGCAGGCGATAAAGAATCGACTTCATCCAGAAACAAAGAACCACCTCCGGCTCTTTCAAAGAAACCCTGGTGAACTTCTACCGCACCCGTGAAGGCTCCTTTCTCATGTCCAAAGAGTACACTTTCTATTAAGCTTTCTGGGATAGCACCACAATTAATGGGGATAAAAGGCTTGCCCCTTCGCTCACTCATCGCATGTATTGCACGAGCAACCAATTCTTTACCAACGCCGGTCTGTCCTTCAATCAACACAGTCGCTGATGTGGGCGCAATAACTTCTATTGACTGCAAGACCTTTTTCATCGCTTCAGAATGAGCAATAATTAAAGGTGGCTGATTTTTTTTAAGTTGCTGTTTACTTTGTTTGCGCCATATTTTTAGCATACTTTGCTCTATTCGGCAGTGCAGTTCATCAAAATCCTTTTTGTCAGAATGGATTTTTATATTTGCTTGATACTCAATGCCCTCTCTACTTTTTGCCGCTTCAGCATTCAGGTGGATGTAAACTTCACAACAGTCATCATGTCTCGCAATACTTTTAGCAATTTCAACTTTGGCATAAGCAAAGTTACGAGCGGCAATTCCTCCGAACACACTTGATGTCATCCTGCATAGTTCAGGGAAGTTTGCTACTTTTTCTCCAAAAGGACAGCTAGTATTATGTACTTTTATGCAATCTTGGTTACTTGAAATGAGTGAAAAATTTCCACCGATATTATTTTTAAGGCCTAAGATCAGCTCAATATAACTTTCTATATCGAGAGCATTATTTTTGTTGTCTTTTTCTGAGCGGTAGACCTCTTCAAAAAAACACCCTGCTGTTTTAGCAATTTGCTCTATAAGTTGCTGACTTTGCTCTTGGCCTAACTGTTCACTGGCATGCATGAGTTCAAGGACAAATGTTTGCAAAAAAATATTAGGGCTTAGGTCGGATAAAGAAAGTTCGTTCATGGCAATAAATTGAAATAAATTTTCACTGATTGAACCACTACTTCATAAAATAAACAAGCTAAAAATATAAGGTATTGTTTTTAATTACTATTCTTAAAAACAAAAACGGCACAATACATGCTGTAGGTTTATAGTGACTACATGAAGATAATCTTCTAGTTATGTCACTAACTATTAATAAAAGAGGCTACAAAATGAATGATAAAAAACCCCCATTAGATCCACATCCCTTAAGTGAATATGTAGCCTGGGCAGGAGGTCGTAACAAGGATCCTATTCTAGGTGTCTTTAAAGATAAGATGCCTAAAAAACCAGGAAAGGTGTTAGAAATGGCAAGTGGCAGCGGTATGCATATTAATTTCTTTGCTCCCCATTTTGAACATTTACATTTCCACCCTTCAGATAAAGATGTTGAAGTATTTGACAATATTAAAAACCTGACCAGCGATCATTCAAATGATAATATCGCAGATCCAGTACATTTAGATTTAACCCAACCAGAAACTTGGTTTAACGCAGGTAGTCCCGCTTCATTCTCAGCTATTTTTTGTATTAATATTTTTCAGGTTGCTCCTGTTTCCATCGCTGATGGGATGATGAAATGTGCCGAACACTTATTATCTGATGATGGGTTTTTATTAATTTATGGCCCTTTTCAAGTAGATGGTCAATGTACAACAGAGTCAAACCAAGAGTTTCACAAGACCTTAAGTTCCGCAGGGGTTTCTGAGTGGGGCCTTAAAGATATAAATGATCTAAAAAAAGCGGCTGAAAAACATGGTATGGAATTAAAAGAGCAGATTGATATGCCTGTGAATAATTTCTCACTTATTTTTGGCAGAAAATAATGACACAACAATACTCAGCTATTGTTTTGGGTGTTGGACCAGAGCGTGGCCTAGGTGCCACGCTTGCCAAACACTTTGCTAGTAAAGGCTTACATGTCTTTATTGCTGGGCGCAGTGAAAATAAACTGAATATAGTCGCCAATAGTATTTTGAAAAATGCTGGACAAGTAACCGTTGTTGTTGCTGATGCCACTGTAGAACATGATGTCAATCATTTATTCGACCTCATTAAAGGTCAAGGTTTGCCATTACATATTGCTGCCTATAATGTAGATAGCAATATTCCATCACCATTACTCGACACAGAGACAGAAACTTTTAACCATTTATGGCAGCAAAATTGTTTAGGTGCCTTTTTGTTTGCTAAACAAGCAGTAATAAGTATGAAGCCTAATCAGCAAGGCACCATTTTTTTTACTGGAGCCACGGCTTCTTTACGTGCAAAACCTCCCTTTACAGCTTTTGCTTCGGCAAAAGCAGCATTAAGAGCATTGGCTCAGGGGTTGGCTAGAGAGTTTTCTGCTGAAGGCATTCATGTTGTACATACCATTATTGATGGTGTGATTAATGGAGACCGAGCAGAACAACAATTTTCAGAGTACTACAAAAGTAAAGGGCAGGAAGGGCTTTTAAAATTAGAAGCCATTGCCGAAACTTATTGGTCAATACATTGCCAGCACCCAAGTGCCTGGACACATGAGCTTGACCTAAGACCTTTTAAAGAACCTTTTTAGGAAATTATAATGAGCGAAGCTATTGAATGGCAATTACAAGGCAGTTATTTTGAAACCTGTAACTGTGAAGTAGCCTGTCCTTGCGTTTGGTTACAACCACCTTCAGAAGGTGATTGTAAATTATTAGTTGCCTGGCATATAGATAAAGGCAGTTATGCTAAACAATCACTCAATAATCTTAATATTGCACTGGCTTGCTATTCTCCAGCCAATATGAAAGATGGAAATTGGCAAGCGGCCTTATATATTGACGAACGCGCAAATGACACTCAATTTGAGGCTATTTCTCAAATTTTTAGTGGTCAACAAGGTGGGCACCTAGAAATCCTGATGAGTTTTGTTAGCGAAGTGCTTGGTGTTAAAAAAACTAAAATTGAATACAGGGAAGAGTCTAATAAACGTTTTATGTCTATCCCCAATATTGCTCAAGCAGAAATAGAGGCTATTCACGGTATTACAGGTGCTGAATCAAAAATTAGCACTCCGCCTTTATGTGTAGTGAGTAGTCATGCCTCTATTGTTGCTAAATCAAAAAACTATCAATACCAGGATTTTGATAAAGATTGGCAATTTAATGATCGTAATGGGTATTATTCAGAGTTTACCTATCAGAGATGAGTAAAACAAAGCTGTACTTATTGCCAAAGGGGATGATTTTAATCATTATTATCACACTTTCTGCCTGGGGTGTGATGCTCTATATGCAATGGCAAATGGCTTCCTTGCCAATCAATGAGATGTGGGTTTTACCTGATGCTACTGGGCAATGGAACACAAGCGATTTCACTGCGAGTTATACCATGTGGGCAGTGATGATGGCTGCCATGATGTTACCCACCGCTTTACCTATGGTTAAAGTCTTTAGTAGAGCTTGTCAAAAAAAATATAGAACTGACCAACCATACACCCTGCTATTTATTTTTGCCTATTTGTTAATCTGGTTTTTATTCAGCATTATATTAACCTTACTGCAATGGCAGTTACACAGCCACCTGTTACTGACAAGAATGATGGAAAGTAACAATACAGGATTAACCGCACTCATATTCATCACAGCGGGTATATATCAGTTTACAGAACAAAAAAATGCTTGCCTGCATCACTGTAAGTCACCATTAGGTTTTTTATTGAACTTCTGGCAACAGGGAAAATATGGTGCCTTTAAAATGGGCTTAATTCATGGAAAAAAATGCCTAAGTTGTTGCTGGGCTCAAATGCTTATTATGTTTGCAGTGGGCGTAATGAATATAATGGCGATGGCATTAATCACTTTATTTATTTTATTAGAAAAAACCTTACCCATAAATGAAAAAATTTTTAGTGTAATCACTGGGATTTTTTTATGTCTTTGGGGAATAGAGTTACTTTACCTATATTTTTTATTACCTAGCTAACCCAGCCTACATACTGAAAACACCGCTAACAAAATTAATGGCTAATGGTTGAGAAAGCATTAATTTAATGCCCATACTGAGGAGTAGCAAAGCGATCAAAGGACGTAGTATATTATCGGGTAGTTTTTTTCCTATTAAACTACCTAGATAAATGGCAGGAATGCCACCCAGCAATAACCCTAAAAGTAAGCTAAAGTCAACGCTACCAAAGTGTAAGTGTCCCAAACCAGCAATAGCCGTTAACGGGACAGCATGAGCTATATCTGTACCTACAATAGCAATAGATGATTTGCGTGGGTAGAGTAAAAAAAGAAAAGCAGAACCAATCGCCCCAGCTCCCACAGAAGAAAGTGTTACCACACAACCTAAAAGACAACCAGTAAGAACAGTGATAAAGGGTTTGTAGGTTCTAACAATATTAACAAAAAAACTATCGCCATGGTTGGAGTGGATAAAGCTAAGTAAGCGGTTTTTTATAATGATAATAAAAGAGGTTAAAATCAGCATCACACTTAGCGTGAGCATAATGATATTATCAAAATTCACACCCGCCTGTCTTAATTGCTCTAACAGTAAAATGGTGATAATTGAGCAAGGAACGCTCCCACTGCCTAAAAGAAAAACAACCTTCCAGTCGACAGTACGGTTTTTATGATGAAAGTAAACGCCGCTTGCCTTGGTTAAAGCTGCGTAGAGTAAATCAGTCCCTACCGCAATAGCAGGTGAAATGCCAAAACCCAATACCAGAATAGGGGTCATTAATGATCCACCACCCACACCGGTTAAGCCTATGATTAAGCCGACTAAAGCACCAGCTGCAATATGAAGTTCCACAAAAATAAAGGTATCAATGAAAAAAGTGAGCAAATATAGCTGAAACGCTATATATTTAAAAGTAATTTAAAAATATATTATTATTCCAAAAAGAGATAAGAATGAAGTTGCAACAATTACGTTACTTGCTAGAAATTGAAAAGCAAAACTTGAATATATCTAAAGCAGCGGTTGTTTTGTGTACTTCACAGTCAGGAATTAGCAAGCAAATCAAGTTATTAGAAGATGAGCTGGGTGTTGATTTATTTGAACGGAATAGTCGCAAGTTAACTGCATTGACAACAGCAGGAGAGCGTATTGTTGCATTAGCAAAAGGCATTATAAATAAAGTGGGGGATATTAAACAAACAGCGGCTGAATTTACTAATGCGCCAAAATCAATAAGTATCGCCACCACTCACACTCAGGCTCGATATGTTTTGCCTATTGTTGTGGAGCAGTTTTTAAGCTTGAACCCTAATATTAACTTAAATTTACAGCAAGGCACACCTGAACAAGTGGCTACTTTATTAGAAAATAATGAAGTAGATATTGCTATTGCAACGGAAGTGTTGGCAAGCAGGGCGGCATTAGTTGCTCTACCTTGTTACCAGTGGAGCAGAAGTGTGATTGTAAAAAAAGATCACCCTTTGACCCAGAAAGCTAAATTAACCCTGGCTGATATAGTTCAATATCCTATCATTACTTATGTCCAAGGGTTTACTGGGCGGTATAAACAAGATGAAGCGTTTAAGCGCTATCAAATGGAACCTAATATAGTATTAACCGCAGTAGATGCTGATGTTATAAAAACCTATGTACGTTTAGGTTTAGGTATAGGCATTATTGCCAATATGGCATATAACCTAGAACAAGATGGGGATTTATATGTGCAAAATGTAGAGCACTTGTTTGGAAAAAGTACCAGTCAGATTGCAATAAAAAAAGACCGAAATATAAAGCCTTATGTCTACTCTTTTATAGAAATATTTGCACCGCATTTAACTCAACAGTTAATTAAACAAGCCATTGAATGTGATGATTTACAAGGTCGGCAGGAAATATTCTTAGATATTGCTATCCCTTATTTTTAAGGAAAGTTCTAACAGGTGAGGGATATAACCTATTAACGAGTCATATCACCTGTTTTTATATTTTATTTATTTTGAAAGCTATTGTTTATAAGCATGGCTTAAATATTGCTTTAACAACTAAGGGGTGCTTTTGTGCTAAAAATTTGGCTAGGAGAATAGAATTTTTTGGTCTAGACTACAAAGTCATTATTCTGTAATCTAATCTGTAGTAAAATAAATTGTTTACCCAAACAATAGGAAATTAAATGCTCAAGCTTAAAAAAATAGTAAAGTTATTAGCCGTTACAGGCATGATGATATTTTCTGTTGGCAGTTATGCTGAAAAAAAAGTCTATAAAGTAAATCCTGGTGATGTGATTGAAATTAATGTCTGGAAAGAAGAAGGAATGTTGCAGGATGTTTTAGTTAGACCAGATGGAGGAATTTCATTTCCATTAGTCGGTGAGTTAAATGTACAAAATTTAAGCTTACTGGATATAGAGAAAGCGGTCACTAAAAAACTAAGTCAATACCTGGCTGACCCCGTTGTAACCGTTTCTGCAAAACAGTTATTAGGCAATAAAATATATGTTATTGGTCAGGTAAATAAACCGGGTGAGTATGTTGTTAGTCAATATGTTGATGTGATGCAAGTATTGAGTATGGCCGGAGGAATGACACCTTTTGCCGCTGTCAATGACATTATTATTCTGCGTAGAGATGATGCAGGAAAACAGCAAGCTATTGAATTTGAATATGGTGAAATAGCGGACGGTGATGAATTAGAACAAAATATAATCATGCAGGCTGGTGATGTGGTTGTTGTACCTTAATTAGATTTGTTTTAATCAATAGAGGACAAACCTGATTTTATATGAAACAAAGTTGTTTTAAATTTGCATCCAAGCATAAGATTTATTTAGTTATACTGCTTACCAGCCTTGGTGCGGTAAGCCCTGTTATAGCAAAAGAAATTTATTTTAAGCCATCGATTAGCATCCAAACAGAATATGATGATAATAAAAGATTAAAGACCAACCGGTTTAATAATATTGATACCTCAGCCTATGGCATTATTACGCGAGTCAATGCAAAAGTGGGTGCTCGTTCTGATAGGTATGAGGTAGCTCTTGATAACCAGTTTATTCTTAACCGATATAAAAGTACATTCGATTTAGATAGTGAAGATTTTAACTTTAATTTAACTTCAAATTACCAATTAACTGAGAGGAACAATGTTAGCTTAGAGGCTAGTTTTAAACGGAATACAACCTTAACTAGCGAGCTTGATGTTAATGGGGGTGGTTCAGGTATAATTCAGGATAATATTAGACATGAACAATGGTCGATTGACCCAAGCTGGAGTTACACCTTATCTAGCACTCAATTTTTACAAATGAGTTATACGCATGCTGAGCACAATTATGCGAAATCAGCGGTAGGGAGCTTTGTTAACTATACGATTGATAATTTTTCATCTAGCTTTACCCAGCAATGGACTCCCTTGTTTAGTAATTTTTTAAGTTTTTCTGCGTTGTCTTTTAAAATACCGAAAATAGGAGAGGGAAATACTGAAAGTAGCCGTAAAACCACAGAATATAGTATAAATATTGGTGCACAATACCAAATAACCCCCACATGGTCGACCTCTTTGACGGTGGGTGAAAGGTTTACTAAAACTGAGCAGACTTTTCAACAACTTAATTTTAGTACCAAAAATGATGTACAAGGGCTTATTTTTTCATTTAGTTTAGATAAACAATTTGAAACAGGAAAGGCTAATATTACTTATTCACGATCAACCAGTCCACAAGGCCAAGGGCGCTTGCAAGTCAGTGAAAATTTAGTTGCAAGTTTTGATCATCAATTTAGCCAAAAGTTACAAGTTTCTTTAAATGGGAGTTTTAATGATGTTTCAACTTCAGGGAATGTAAATGATGGTAATGCCAGAACTTACTTTGATATTAGACCTACGATTAGATGGGGCTTTGATAAGCAAACAAGTTTAACAGCATCTTATCGGTATAGAACGCAAAGCTTTAACAGCCGTAATGAACAAGCTATTTCAAATGCAGTCATAATAAACTTTAATTACCGCTGGGATAAAGTGTCGACTCAACAGTATTAAAATTCTGTGATAACAAATAATAAATTTAGATTTATAGAGGGTATGTGGTGGAAGAAGAAGTAGAAAAAGGGATGCAAGATTATCTCGATATACTAAAACGGAATAAAAATAAAATGCTGGTTATTGCTTCCATTGCATTTATTTTAACCGTTATTATTGCTGTAAAATGGCCGTCCACTTATAAATCAACTGCAACTATCTTAATTGAGCAACAAGAAATCCCGGAAGATTTAGTGAGGTCAACCGTGACCAGTTTTGCTGATCAACGAATCCAAATAATAAGTCAACGAGTGATGAGCTCAATCAACTTGAAAAAAATTGTTGATAAATTTGGTTTGTATAAAGAAGAACAAAAAACTGACCCTATCAGTATTGTTCTTGAAAAAATGAGAGAAGATATTAATTTAGAAATGGTCAGTGCGGATGTTATTGACCCCATTAGTGGTCGCCCGACACAAGCAACCATTGCATTTACACTCTCATTTCAAAGTAAATCGCCTCAAAAAGCGCAGCAAGTGGCTAATGAGTTGGTTAATCTTTATTTGAATGAGAATTTAAAACGGCGTTCAGAAATTGCTACGGAAGCAACCAGTTTTTTGGCTATTGAAGCAGGAAAATTGAGTGAACTAATGACCGAACTAGAAAAGAAGCTGGCTGTTTTTAAAGAACAGAATGAAGGAAGTTTACCTGAACTGCAAACTTTAAATATGCAGATGAGAGACAGAGCAGAACAGCAATTGATGGAAACCAATCGTCAAATTTCTTCTGCTGAGGATAATATTTTATTTTTAAAGGCTCAGTTATCACAGATAGAACCTAATATGACTGTTTTTTCAGAAACAGGGCAAAGAATTTATGGTTCAAGGGATAGACTTAAGACATTAGAAGCTCAAATAGTTACTTTAAAATCAAAGTATGCCGCTAACCATCCTGATCTGATTAAAATGGAAAAGGAAATAGCTTCATTAAAGCGTGAAGTTGGAGGTGTTGACAAATTAGAACTTGTTAAGCAGCTTAAGGGGAAGCAAGCAGAATTAGCGGTATTGGCTAAGCGTTATTCCTCTGGACACCCAGATATTAAAAACCTCAAACAACAAATTGCAAGTATAAAAGAAGAGATAAACCTGCCAGAACAGACAGTTAAAGCAATTAATGCAAAACCTGATAACCCCGCTTATATTCAATTATTAGCTCAATTAAATTCAGCTAAAGTAGAAAGGGAAACATTAATAGAACTTAAAAACAAGCAAGTTGCAAAAATTGATAAGTTTGAACAAGATTTGCTTAAAGCCCCTCAGGTAGAGAGAGAATATTTAGAAATATCACGAGAATATGATAATACTCTATTAAAATATCGTGAGGTAAAAGCCAAACAAATGGAAGCGGATATGGCACAAGCGATGGAAAAAGACCGTAAAGCAGAAAGGTTTTCATTAATTGAACCCCCCGTTTTACCTGAAGAGCCTTTTTCTCCCAATCGTAAAGCTATTGTATTTTTAGGCTTTATCTTGTCCTTGGGCTTGGCCGTAGGGTTTGCTATTGTTAAAGAAACATTAAATTCAGCAGTATATGGATCTAGAGGCATTATGGCTGTATTAGGCGAGCCGGCATTAATAGTTATCCCCTATATAGAAAATCAAGAGGATATAGTTACAAAAAAAACACATAAGGTAAAGGTTTTAACTTTACTAATGGTGGGAATTATCTTTTGTATTATAGGGTTCCACTTTTTTGTAATGCCGTTAGATGTACTCTGGTATGTATTGTTTAGAAAGGTGGGGCTTAATCAAGTGGGCTAATGTTTTTTCCTGATAAAATATTAGCAATGTTTATAGTAGATTGAAGTCCGCTCTACAAACTCATAAGATTATATTTATTATTGTGAGCTGACTCGGCAACCAAAAAAATATAAAATGGAAAGAATTAAAAAAGCCCTAGAAAAAGCACAACAGCAAAGGCAAGAGACAGCAACAGAAAAGCCATTACCTGAGAAGAAGGCACCAAGAGTTGTCAAAGAAACTCAACACATTGAGTATTCAGAAACTCGAAACATCAATGTTTCAGAACAACTGCTAAAAAAGAACAGGATTATTGCAGGATTGGATGATGACCCTAGAGCTGATCTATATAAAATACTTAGAACAAAAGTATTGCAAAAAATGCAGCTCAAAAATGCTAACGTATTGGCTATTACTAGCCCGAAAAGGGGGGATGGTAAGTCGTTAACAGCTATTAACTTGGCAATTAGTATTGCGATGGATGCTAATTATTCAGTGTTATTAGTTGATTTGGACTTAAGAAATCCAAGTATTCATAGTTACCTAGGCTTACCTGCCGAGCCAGGGTTAAGTGATTATTTTGCTGGAGATAAAACCATTTCAGAGTTGCTAGTGCATCCGGGATTTGAAAAAATGGTAGTTTTGCCAGCAGGCCAGGCTATAAAAAGATCCTCAGACTTACTATCAATGCCAAAAATGATGGAACTGGCAAGTGAATTAAAACAGCGTTACCCCGATAGAATTGTTGTGGTTGATTTACCTCCTTTGTTACAAACAGATGATGCAATGATTTATATGCCTAATGTTGATGTCTGTATACTGGTTGTTGCAGAGGGAGAAAGTAGTGAGAATGATGTTAAGCAAAGCATCTCCATGATTGATAAAGACAAATATATAGGTACAGTACTTAATAAATCAGCGGAAGATCATACGGCAAGTGAAGAGTATTAAAAAATATGTACCAAACATTTTATGGTTTTAAAGAAAAACCTTTCACGTTGACTCCAGACCCCGCATTTCTATATTTAAGCAGACAGCATGAAATGGCTTTAACTATGCTTAACTATGGATTACAAAGTGAAGCAGGAATATCTGTTATAACAGGTGAAGTAGGTGCAGGAAAAACGACTCTGATAAGAGAAATATTACAACATTCAGCAGAAAACTCAGAAGTTGGGCTTATCTCAAATGCACACAGCAGTTTTGGTGACTTATTACAGTGGGTATTAATGGCATTTAATATTAACTCTGAAGCAACAGATAAAGCAGAGCGTTATCGAGTCTTAGTGGATTTTTTAATTAGTAATTACGCTAATAATAAAAAAACTATCCTGATCATTGACGAAGCTCAAAATATGGATGCTGAAACGTTAGAAGAGTTACGGCTTATCTCAAATATCAATGCAGACAAGCATTTGGTCTTGCAGTTAATCCTAGTAGGGCAGCCAGAATTATTAGAGTTAATGCAACGGCATGAGCTCAGACAATTGGCCCAGAGAGTCTCCGTAGATTATAGACTTAAAGCGTTAGGCTATAAGGAGACAGTCGCTTATATTAAACATCGTTTGGTCGTTGCGGGTGGGCGTAAAGATATTATAGATAAATATGCAATAGCTACTATTTTTTATTATAGCGGTGGAGTCCCAAGGCTAATCAATACATTGAGTGACTTTTCCCTGGTTTTTGGGTTTGCGGGAGGGTTAAAGCAAATTGACCTTAATATAATATTAGAAGTTATAAAAGGAAAGCGACAGGGAGGCATATTTCCCATGATTAAACAGGAAAATAAAGCACAAGCAAAAGTTAGACAGCTTATTCAGCAACAAAAAAATATTGATATTCTTCTGCCTTCAGGCGAAGAAGATGAAGAAGAGTTTGGTGAATTGTAAAAAATTAAAGTTACTCTTAACGGTAAGAGACAGCACCATTAAGTTAAGCTTTTCTAGTCTTGGTGTAATTAAAAAGAAGCAAAATACGACACTCTTTGTGAGTTTTTGATTTTACTTGCGTTATATCGAGTTGTTTTCTTAATTGATACAAAAAAAGGTAAAAATATATGGTACCGGTAATTATGTCAGGTGGCAGTGGCACGCGCTTATGGCCACTCTCAAGAAAACATAAACCTAAACAGTTTCTTGTTTTATTTGGCGAGAATACAATGTTTCAGGAAACCCTGCGCCGTTTAGACGGCGTAGATGAAGTTCAATCGCCTATTGTGGTATGTAATAATGATCATCGGTTTATGGTGGCAGAACAAACTCACGAGCTAGGAATTCAAAACCCCACTATTTTATTAGAACCTTTTGGGCGTAATACAGCCCCTGCATTAGCTATTGCAGCATTACAAGCGAGCATGAAAGGTGATGATCCTATCTTGTTAGTGTTAGCGGCTGATCATGTGATTGACAATGTGCCTATTTTTCACCAAGCTATTATAAAAGCACAAGTTGAAGCAGAAAAGGGCTTGCTAGTAACCTTTGGTATCGTACCAACTTCACCAAATACTGGGTATGGCTATATTAGAGCCGCTGAAAAAAATACGCTGAGTAAAGTAAAAGCCTTTGTAGAAAAACCAGATTTAGAAACGGCTAAAAGCTATGTTGCTGCGGGTGATTATTATTGGAATAGTGGCATGTTCATGTTTAAGGCTTCTACCCTCATTGCAGAGTTAGAAAAGTTTTCACCTGAAATTCTAAAAAGTTGTCGACAAGCACTCAATAAAGGCCAGCGTGATTTAGACTTTATTCGATTGGATCATAATGAATTTAAAGCTTGCCCATCAGATTCTATTGATTATGCAGTGATGGAACAAACTGATAAAGCCGTTGTTGTGCCGCTGGATGCAGGGTGGAGTGATGTGGGTTCATGGGCCTCTTTATGGGAATGTGCCGAGCAAGATGCAGAGAATAACGTTTTACAAGGCGACGTTATGATTGATGATGTTAAAAACTCATACGTTAGAAGCGATCACCGCTTAGTCTCGGTATTAGGTTTAGATGATGTTGTCGTCGTTGAAACTGCAGATGCAGTAATGGTCGCAAGTAAAGACAGTGCTCAAAATGTAAAAACTATTGTTAATAATCTAATTAAAGAAAATAGGTCTGAATCAGAAAACCACCGGTTGTGTTACCGTCCTTGGGGGTATTATGATTGTATTGATGTTGGCCCACGCTTTCAGGTAAAACACATTACTGTCAACCCTGGTGCATCATTATCATTACAACTACATTATCACCGAGCAGAGCATTGGATTGTGGTTACGGGCTGCGCAGAAGTGACTTGTGATGATGAAGTAACATTACTGTCAGAAAATCAATCAACTTTTATACCCTTAGGAAAAAAACATCGCTTACATAACCCAGGCAAAGTACCCCTTGAAATAATAGAAGTACAATCAGGAAGTTACCTAGGAGAAGATGACATTGTACGATTTGATGATGAGTATCGGCGTGATTAAGTTCCTCGTGTAGTATCAATAGGCATATTCTAACCTAGGAGCATGGAAAGGATGTGCTGAGGTACGAAGCGCACCAACCTACATCGCATGGAAACAAAAAATAACAGATGAAAATTAATATTAATGAACTTATGGCGCGCAGTGGCGTGCAATTTGGTACCAGTGGCGTTAGAGGCTTGGTTAAAGATATGAGTGATGAAGTTTGTTGGGTTTATACCACAGCTTTTTTGCAATATCTTAGTGAAAATAAAAAAATCAGTAAAGGCTCAACGATTGGTATAGCAGGAGACCTGCGGCAAAGTACTCCTCGTATTATGATTGCAATAGCAAATGCTTGTACCCAAAAAGGTTATATTCCCATTAATTTTGGAAATATACCATCACCGGCCATTGCACTGTGGGGGATTTCAGAAAAAATACCAACAATTATGGTAACCGGAAGCCATATACCCGATGATCGAAATGGGATTAAATTTAATACGGCAGAAGGTGAAATTTTAAAGCCGGATGAAGAAGGTATAAAAGCACAACAAGTAGAATTTACTCAAAATGAATTTTCAGAAGATGGTAGTTTCAAGCAACAAAAACAACTGCCTAAAATAAATCAGGCGGCTGAAAAATATTATATCCAGCGATTTACTGATTTTTTGCCATCAGATTGTTTGCACGGCAAAAAAATAGGACTATATGAACAGTCATCGGTATCAAGAGATTGCTTTAAAACTATTTTAGAAAACCTTGGAGCAACGGTCACATCACTAGGACGTTCTGATACTTTTATTGCTGTCGATACAGAGGCTATTCGCCCTGAAGATACTGTACTTGCAAAGCAATGGGCGAAACAATATGTTTTTGACTGTATTATCTCAACTGATGGTGATGGTGATAGGCCACTTATTAGTGATGAAGATGGAAACTGGTTACGTGGGGATATAGCAGGGGTACTCTGTGCCCGTTATTTAGCGATAGAAAATATTGTTACTCCAGTAAGTAGTAACTCAGTAGTTGAAAAGTGCCAATATTTCAACACGATAATTAGAACCAAAATAGGTTCACCGTATGTCATTGAAGCCATGCAACAGTTGAGTAAACAAAATATAAAAGGTATTGTTGGGTATGAAGCAAATGGTGGGTTTTTACAACAAGACCCTATTAGGCTAAATAATAAAACTTTAGCCCCACTACCAACACGAGATGCAGTTATAGTACCTATAGCAGTAATGTTATTAGCAGAACAGAAAAAAATAAAAATATCAGAACTCCTGAAGACACTACCCCAACGCTATACCTTCAGTGATAGATTAAAAGATTTTCCAACAGCGTTAAGCCAAAAGATATTAGCAAGTATGATACAAAGTGACTTAGCAACAAACCTAATAAGAATAAACACATACTTTAAGAATATTGCTGAAGCTGTTTCTATTGATACCATTGATGGTGTGCGTATTACCTTTAGTAATGATGAGATTGTACATTTAAGAGCATCAGGAAACGCACCAGAGTTACGTTGTTACACCGAAGCAAACAGTGAAAACCAAGCTAAAAATATCAATCAACAGTGTATTGAAATTATGAGAAGCTGGAAAAAAAGTTCAGGGGGGCTACCAGCTTGATGTAACATTATTTACTGCCCCTTTTAATTATTATTCAAATGGCCGTTGCTGATGAAAGAATTGGTGGGTGAGTCGTTAGGGGGCAGCTAAATTTCTGCTAACTAATTTTGAAACCATACCAATTTTTGACATACATATACTTCCGAATAGGTGTTTTTATGAGCAACAAAAGTAAACCAATTGAGTACAAGCACCAGACAGTAGCCCATTCATTCATATTACTGGTTGTCAGAAAGGATAACAACGGCCCACTAATTAGATGATAAAGAACTACCCGCCAACACCCGTATAATAATGGCAGCAGAAATGTAGCATAGGCATAGGAGCTTGCCATGGCAAAGTTACCACTGGCAGGAATTTGCCAAGCTATATGCCAATCCCCAGATGTAGAACAGATTTGTGGCCCACAAAAAGGCATTTTAAATTTAGTTTCAGGCATTAGAAGCAGATGATAAGTTTTGTTATAACAATAACTGGTCCACTCGAATGGATAAATACGTATCAAAAAAAGGATAGCCGTAATAAAGCAAACTGTATAGACAAAGGGACTGATGCGCTGGCGTAAATTTTTCGGAATAAAATGCATGCAAACAGCATTAATAAAAATAGGCTGAAAGGCAATATGTATATAACCAAGAAGTGTTGCAAGCTGATTTTTGGGGTTGAAACATTCATCAATAACTGTGTAAGTATAAGCCTGTAAAAGCTCCATGAGAGAAAAGTAGGCTATAAAGTCCCACACAGTACTTTTGATTCCCCTTTGGCATAAAAATAGGCAGTACTGATAAGTCCAGTGGCTGCCAAAGCGGCAGATGCCTCTCCACTCCAACACATAGCTCCTCCATATTTATAATAATGCGATTGTCATATCGCTTTATGCATGAAAAATAAGTTTCTATTTTAAAGGAGAGGCGGCATTTTGTCGAAAGGTACTGCTTGCCCACAGCGAAACCGTTCTAAAAACTAAATTTGCAAGACAGTCAGGTACAGGCGGTAGCCGAAAAGCTGATAGCAGGAAATAACATAAGGCCAATTAACGCTGTTTGGAGGCTATTAAATAATAAGTTTTTGATAATAAAATTAATTTAACTCCGACAATTTTTTTGATAAAGAGGTTGCATGAGTAAATCATAATGAGGGCCTGAATTGTGCAAGGCTAAAGCCTCACTTCCAGTCATTAGAATAAATATAGTTATCTACTTTTATTGGACTAAAATAAATCTTCTTGTTTACAAGAAGTTTTACACCCACAGGTTTTACCACAACCTAAGCCTTCTTCTTTGACTGGACCAAGATCAGGGTGGTTAGCAGCATATTTTCTAGCAATTTGTTGGATGAATACCCAGGCAATTAGCATTGAAAAGATAATGGTTATGGTAATTAATAAGTTAAACATTGTTGTATCCAAATTAATGTTAGGTCTAAGTCAATTCTTTGTTTTAAGCTGTTGTTCCTAAACCAGCAAACCCCATAAAGGTAAGTGATAATATTCCAGCTAACATCATACTTAAAGCGGCTGCTTGAGTAATGTTGGGTAGAATGGATAATTCTAGTTTTTCTCTAAGTCCAGCCATTAAAACAATGGCTAAACCAAAACCAGCACCACCACCTAAACTAAAAGAGACCGATTGTAAAAAATCGTAACCTCTTGATGTTTGAAATAAAGCAACACCTAAAATAGCGCAGTTAGTGGTGATCAAGGGCAAGAAAATCCCCAAAGCTCTAAATAGAGTTGGGCTAAACTTTTTTAAAATCATTTCTACTAATTGTACGGCAGAAGCAATCAGTGCAATATAACTAATTAGACGTAAGAATTCTAACCCATAAGAGGTTAATACTAAGTTGATAGCATAAGCACAAGTCGAGCTTACAAACATTACAAATGCAGTAGCCAGTGCCATATTAAACGCCGTATCACGTTTTGCTGATACGCCAACAAAGGGGCATAAACCTAGGAAAAGTGCTAAAACAAAGTTATTAATTAAAAAAGCGTTAAGAAAAATAAAGCTTAGTGATTCTGGATTCATTATTAGCTCCTAGGTTGACTAACGGTGCAATGTGAAGCTGAATCTGTAGCAATTAATTTACCTGTTTTACGCAGCTCTACATAGTTAATAAGTAAGAGCCATGAACCTAAAACAATAAACCCTCCAGGTGGTAAAATCATTACGACCCAAGGTTGGAAATTAAGGCTGAATATTTGGTAGCCTAATAATTGTCCTGCACCTAATAACTCTCTTACACCACCAAGCATCACTAAGGCCAGGGTAAAACCTAAGCCCATTCCTAAAGCACTGATAACTGATTTACCAAATGTATTTTTTGATGCAAAAGCTTCAGCACGGCCTAAAATTAAACAGTTCACTACAATTAACTGAATAAAAGCACCCAGTTTGTTATATAAATCTAAACTGATAGCTTGAATAATATAATCAACCAAAGTGACAAAAGTCGCAATAATAATAATATAAGTGGTGATACGCACTTGTTTAGGGATGAAGTTTCTGAGTGCAGATACCAACGCATTAGAACAGACTAAAACAAAAATGCTGGCTAAGCCCATGGCTAATGAATTTTCAACACTATTTGTTACGGCAAGTACAGGGCATAGCCCTAGCATCATGACAAATACAGGGTTTTCTTTCCATATCCCGGCTGTGAATATATCCATGGTTACCGGAGTGTCTTTATTAGTTGAGTTGGCCATGGTCGCCTCTATTTTGTTGTTTTGCGGTTTTTAGAAAGTCTAAATTTTTAGAAATAATCGGGTGTAATGCCTGACCACTCTTGTTAAACATTCGTCCAACGGCATTTGAAGTAATGGTTGATCCTGAAATAGCATCAATTTCCCAAGGGTTTTTCTTGGTTCCGTGCCTTACTGTTTTAATGACATTAATTAATCCAGATTGTTCCAGGTTAACTTTGGCATCTAAACAATTGAAGTTGGCCAGGAACT
>JAJRUF010000276.1 GCA_024277935.1 Gammaproteobacteria bacterium | reverse complement strand
GGGGTAATGGATATGTTTCCTCAAACTGGGCATGTAGAGTCAATTGCACTTTTTAAGAAAGGGTAAAGCCTATTGACTCTATTAACCATGACTATTCCTGAATCATATTTATATATTTCCATTAAAAATCAGCAGATGTCTTTATTTAAAGGGGGAAAAGTTGAGGAAGAATATTCTATTTCCACTGCTAAAAATGGAGCTGGAGAAAAAATGGGCAGTGAATGTACCCCAACAGGGTGGCATAAAATTAGAGCAAAAATTGGAGATAAGCAAGCCCTTAATGCAGTATTTATTGGGCGCAGGCCAACAGGAGAAATTTATACAGCCAGCTTAAGTCGTGAGTATCCAGATAGAGATTGGATACTTTCGCGTATTTTATGGCTGGGAGGTTTGGAGCCAGGAAAAAATCGCTATGGCAGTGTTGATTCAACTTGGCGTTATATATATATTCATGGTTGTCCTGATGAGATAATACAGGGGAAACCCGAATCTCACGGCTGCATTAGAATGAAAAATGTAGATATTATTGATTTATTTAATAAGGTTAATGTTGGTTTTAAGGTATTAATAGAATAATAATGATAGGTATTAATTAGCATGTCTAGAATTGTATTAGGCATATAATATGATGGCACTTTTTTTTCAGGTTGGCAGCGCCAAAAGCAATTACGAACGGTTCAAGGTGAGGTGGAGCAAGCACTATCAAAAGTTGCCGATCAAAATATAGCGATTCAATGTACAGGAAGAACTGATTCTGGGGTACATGCCTTAGAACAAGTTGTGCATTTTGATACTGAGGTAAAACGAGAATTAAAAAGCTGGGTTATGGGGGGGAATATTAACCTTGCTGATGATGTAAGAGTTATCTGGGCAAAACATGCCATTGATGATTTTCATGCACGGTATAGTGCCGTTGCAAGGTTTTATCGCTATATTATTTTAAATAGGCCCATGACATCAGCTTTATCTAAAAAACAGGTGACGTGGTGTTTTAAACCTTTAGATGAAGTTAAAATGCACCAAGCTGCTCAATGCTTATTAGGGATGCATGATTTTTCTTCTTTTAGAGCTAAAGGTTGCCAATCGGTAAGCCCTAAACGATTAATGCATTTTATCAATGTTTATCGAGAGGGAGAAAATGTCATTATGGATATTTCTGCCAATGCTTTTCTTCACCATATGGTGAGAAATATTGCCGGTGTATTAATGGCAATTGGGACAGGTGAAAAGCCAGTTTGTTGGGCTGAAGAGTTGCTGGAAATTAAAGACCGAAAGCAAGCCGGTGTGACAGCTCCTCCGTATGGTTTATATTTAGGGGGCGTATATTATCCTGAAAAATATGGCATTAACAAAAACCCTGTGTTTGACCTTCTTCCCTCAGATGCAGCAAGATTTGAATATTAAATGACTCAATGCTGATTGCGTTATACTGTTAATTATTTCTAAGTTAAATTTAAGCCTTAAATATGTTTGATACCACTAGTTTTTTATCTTTTCAAATTCATGGTTCTGCAGGCCCTGGTCATAAAGCAAGTGATGGTGTGGCAGGTGCTGTTGAGCAACTTCTTACTTTTTTAGAAAGCTTGGTAGGTCTTTCGCCCACGGAAATGTTTTCAGCCATTATGCCTGGAGTCTCAGCAATGGCTAATGTGCATCCATTAGTAGTACATTTCCCTATTGCCTTTTTATTCACATTTTTAGTCATGGATTTATTAGGGGCTATTTTACAAAAAGAAAAGTGGCGCGAATTAGCAACAGGATTACTTTATCTGGGGACATTGGCAGCAGGTTTTGCCGTTTTAGCGGGTTGGCAGGCAGAAGATACGGTTGAACATGGAGAAAATGTCCATCTAATGATAGAGCGGCATGAATCTTTTGGGCTTACTGTGTTAGGACTGGCTGTAGTGCTTTCTATATGGCGATTAATAAGTAAAGGCGTTATAAAAGGCTCTGCGAATATCATTTTTATCCTGTTAGCTATTGTGCTTAATTTGGCAATGATTTTGGGTGCCGATTTAGGGGGGGCGATGGTTTATAAATATGGCGTTTCAGTTGAAGCTGTGAAATTAACCAGTCTGGATTATTTTAAGGAGCATACTCACTCTCACTAGGAGGCCACCCGTATATCCAAGCATAAGTTTACGTAATTCAAATGTGGGTTGAACCTGTAGGTTTAAAAAAGTATTCCCATTTATAGCAGTCTTTTGGTACACAGGTTTTTAAACTGCATTCTTTAGTACAAGAGTAGCTTACAAATTCCACATCCGTGACCGCGCGAAGTATAGCTTTACCAACAGATTCGACCCACTATCAAAATTATTAACGGTGTAGGTATATTAGTATGTCGTATAACACAGCTAAAAAAATGTTAGAGGAATTTCAATCTAATATTACACAAATGAGTTTTGATGATATGCGGATGTTGACCGGTAATGTCCTAGAAAAAAATATAGAGCTAGAGTTACAGAAGCAAGCATTTTATAAACAAAAAATGCAATTAATTTCATCTCAAGCTAAATATAAAAAAATAGTCACTTATTCTCCAATTCCTATACTTCTCCTCAATAATCAAGGCTATATAACAGAGGCTAATAAGGCTACCTGTGAACTATTGGTTTTTTTAGAAAAAGAATTGCTAGGCACTCGACTTAAACAATATATATATGCTGAAGACCTAGGAGATTTTCAGCTATTTTTTAGAAAATTGTCGCCGTCTGCTGAAATTCTGCGCCTTGAGCTTAGAGTTAAGCGCTCGTATGAAGATACGCTTACTGTTATTTGTCATGGCTGTATGAATGAAAATGGTGATTATATCATAGCCCTACAAAACATTAATGAGCAAAAAAAAGTAGTAGAGGCCATTTCTCAATTAAATAAGGACCTTAAGCTAAAAGTTGATACTAAAAATATAAAATTGCAAGCAGACTATTCTAGAATAGATGGCTCTATGCATCAATCAATTATACGTGAAGCTAAACTCAATTCTATTTTTAACTCAATGGTCGAAGGCTTTATAACGATAAACCAAGAGGGCATCATTGAATCAATTAATAATTCAGTCACCACTATTTTTGGTTATCAAGAGGATGAATTGATTGGGGAAAATGTAAAAAAATTAATGCCTGATAATATTAGGAACCAACATGAAAGCTTTTTAATGAATTTATTTAAAACTCATGAGGCTAAAGTGATAGGTAAAATGAGACAGTTTGAAGCCCAGCGAAAAAATGGAACAAATTTCCCCATAGAGATATCACTTTCTGAATATAAAGTTGATAATAAGTCTCATTTTATAGGTGTGATTAGAGATTGTAGTGATCGAATAAATAAAGAGTTAATGGTTAAAAAACATTTAGATGAGCTTGCTCATGTTACTCGACTGGGATTAATGGGAGAAATGGCAACGGGTATTGCACATGAAGT
>JAJRUF010000275.1 GCA_024277935.1 Gammaproteobacteria bacterium | reverse complement strand
TCTTTCAGTTTACACTTTTGTCTTGATATTTCTGTAGGATGTGCCGACGTTAGGAGGCGCATCAAATGAAGTTTAGCTGATGCGCTTCGTTCCTCAGCGCATCCTACAATGATATGTTTATTTTCTCACACTAAAAAGTGTAAGCTACTTTAGGGTTAAAATGAAAGATGCTCCCAATAGTTTTGTTTTACAAAACTATACTGATAAAATTGCTGGTTGATTACACAAAACGACTTAAAAAATGAATAAAATATTTAATAAAAGCTTTTTTACTAATTTTATTGCAATGGCAATTATTGCGACAGGCTATCTTTGTCCCATACAATCAGAGTTAGTTAAATCTATTGGTTTTTTTGCTTTATCGGGTGCGATAACCAACTGGATTGCAATACATATGCTGTTTGAAAAAGTACCTTTATTATATGGCTCAGGTGTGATTCCTAATCGGTTTGAAGAGTTTAAATTATCTATAAAAAATTTGATGATGAATCAGTTTTTTACGCTAGAAAATATTGAACAATTTATCCATACAGAAGAACAGCAAGGGGAAAAATTA
The DNA here is from genome assembly GCA_024277935.1 of Gammaproteobacteria bacterium. GTDB lineage: Bacteria > Pseudomonadota > Gammaproteobacteria > Methylococcales > Methylomonadaceae > QPIN01. The sequence goes on along the minus strand of JAJRUF010000275.1, from coordinate 10,552 downwards.
CTTAATATAGAGCCGCTTATGGAAGCGGTTGATTACGATAAAATATTTGAAGGATTGATCTCTTCAATTATGGAGTCGTCATTTGGAGGTATGTTACAAATGATGGGGGGAGAGGAAGCCTTAATTCCTTTAAAAGAACCTTTTACTGAAAAAATGAAAGTAACTATGGTGGAAATGGTCGAGTCAAATAAATTTAAGGCAGCTCTTGAGCAAAGTCTGGATGCACATAAAATTGGTGAAGATATTATTACTAAGGTTGAAACAGTGATTGATAAACGCCTTAATGAATTAACACCCCAATTGGTTAAAGAGATGGTACAAGAAATTATCCGTAAGCATTTAGGTTGGTTGGTGGTTTGGGGGGGCGTTTTTGGTGGTCTTATTGGTGCCGGGTTTAGTTTTGTATGAAAGCTGTTGAATTAGCCTGCGAACACTTTGGAGATAAGACTAAAACACCTTTAATAGTGTTACATGGTTTTTTTGCTTCATCACGGAATTGGCGGAAAATAGCAAAAAAATTGGCTGAATATTATTGCGTGTATGTTGTTGATATGCGAAATCATGGGAATTCGCCGCATAATCCTGAAATGGACTACCCATTAATGGCTGACGATTTAAAGTTGTTTATGCAACAGCAGCAGATAGGAATAGCTAATATTTTGGGACATAGTATGGGGGGGAAGGTAGCTATGTGGTTTGCCTTAACTTACCCTGAAAATGTGCAAAAACTTATTGTAGTTGATATTTCCCCTGTTACTTATCAACATAGTTTCAACCACATAATTAATGCTTTAAAACAACTGCCTTTAGAACAAATATCAAATAGGAAGCAGGCTGATGACTATTTAGAGCCTTTAATTCCAGAATTATCATATAGGCAATTTTTATTACAAAACTTACAGTTAAAACAGGGTAAGTATAGCTGGCGTGTGGATTTGGATGTTTTTTATCGTACAGCAAATAATATTATTGGGTTTCCATCAGTTGAGAATATTGAGCCTTATAAGAAAGAAGCACTCTTTATTATGGGGGGAAATTCAACTTATACCAATAAAGAAGCGATTAAACAGAGCTTTCCTCAGGCAAAAATTTCAACTATAGATCAGGCAAGTCACTGGTTACATGTTGAGGAACCAGCCAGCTTTATAAAAGAAGTGGTTAATTTTTTGTAGATAAAGTACAAAAAAAATGAGTTTGGCCGATACTTATGATATTAAACGTGCAGGATATTAAAGATGACAGGCTTAAAGATTATATTGCTAATGCTTATATTGATCTATGAAATATCAATTTCATTAGCAGAAAATTATACTGTACCCTTACATGCGGCTGACTGGAGCGTTAAAAAAGGGCTGTCATCTTGTCAGTTAAGTCAAAAAATACCTCAATACGGAATAGCCAGTTTTGTACATCAGTCAGGAGATCTGTTGCGTTTTTCTTTAAGTGAAGAGCGCTTTAAACCAGGAATAATAAAGGCAAATATATTTATTGATACCCCAGCATGGCTACATCAACGGATGGCTACCCAGGATTATGCCGTAGCCCTTGATGAGAGTGGTGATATAAACAAAACACCACGTTTAAGTGTCTATGGTAATGTAGCGGAAAAAATGTTAGATGCTTTGTCAAAAGGTTTGTCGCCTACATTTAGCTATATTAGAGCCACCGCTCTGGCTGAGTTGCCAGAAACACAGGTTACTATTTCAGCGGTAAACTTTGCTAAAAATTATCAACAGTTTATAGCCTGCCGAAAAGGTTTTTTACCCTATGGTTTAAAAAAACTATTGGAAAAAAGTTTATTTTTTAAGCCTCGTAGCCAAGTATTAAATAACGCTGTGTTAAGTCAATTAAAAGATACTGCACGCTATATTAAAGAGGTAAAAGGTGCCAAAATCATTATTGTTAGTGCTACAGCCATAACGGGGAAAAGAGATAAAAAATGGTTTTCAAAAAGAGCCAAAGTTATTACAAAAAAATTAAACAGTTTGGGTGTTTCAAAAAATAAAATCAGTATAAAAAATGGAATTTATAGCGCGGTAAATAATAACAAAATAATACAGTTTAAGGTGTTTGGCTCGGATGCCTTGACTACCATCTATTATAGCAAAGGTAATATTAAATTAACTCAAACTGAAATGAAGCGATTAAAACTACTGGCTCGGTATGCACAAGCGTTTATGCCAAATACAAAGCTTATTATTAAGAGTTATACAGACAGTAAAGGGAAGAGAGCAAGAAATTTAGCCATTTCAAAAAATAGAGGGAATGAAGTTAAACGATACTTGGTTAGCCAAGGGGTGAATGAATCTAAAGTAAAAGTCAAAGCTTATGGTGAGTCTAGACCCATTAAAAGTAATCGGTTTCCAAGAGGACGAGCGCAAAATAGGCGAGTTATTATTGATTTTGTCAGATAAGGTTTTGTTATGGAAAATGGTATGTCGTAAAAAGTTATTAAAATAGAAGGCTGATTTTCGGTATAATCGAACGATTTTTATTCTATTAGTCTTTAGAGCGTTATGTCAGAAATCAAAAAAGTTGTATTAGCCTATTCCGGCGGATTAGATACCTCAGTTATCTTAAAGTGGTTAGAAGATGTTTACTCATGCGAGGTTGTTACTTTTACTGCAGATGTAGGGCAGGGTGAAGAGGTTGAACCAGCAAGAGCAAAGGCTGAAGCCATTGGTATTAAAGAAATCTATATCGATGATATGCGTGAAGAATTTGCTAGGGATTTTGTTTTCCCTATGTTTCGTGCAAATGCAATCTATGAAGGTGAGTATTTATTAGGTACTTCAATCGCCAGGCCTTTAATTGCAAAACGGTTAATTGAAATTGCCAATGAAACAGGTGCACAGGCTATTTCTCATGGTGCAACAGGCAAAGGTAATGATCAGGTACGATTTGAATTAGGTGCTTATGCCTTACGTCCTGATATTCAAATTATTGCACCTTGGAGAGAATGGGATCTAAACTCTCGCCAATCATTATTAGACTATGCTGCACAACATGGTATTGCTGTTGAAAATAAAAAAGGCAAAAAATCACCTTATTCAATGGATGCTAATTCACTGCATATTTCTTATGAGGGCGATATTCTGGAAGACCCATGGAATGAACCAGAAGAAAGTATGTGGCGCTGGACGGTATCACCTGAAAATGCACCCGATATACCCACTTATTTAGAATTAAGTTATTTAAAAGGGGATATTGTGGCGATTGATGGCGTTCCTCATACACCTAATGAAGTGATGGAAAAACTGAATACCATTGGTGGAGCAAACGGTGTTGGCCGTTCTGATATTGTTGAAAATAGATATGTAGGAATGAAATCCAGAGGCTGTTATGAAACACCAGCTGGAACTATTATGCTAAAAGCCCATAGAGCAATGGAGTCTTTAACATTAGATAGAGAAGTGACACATTTAAAAGATGAGTTAATGCCCCGTTATGCAACCTTAATTTATAACGGTTATTGGTGGAGCCCAGAGCGTGAAATGCTACAAACGATGATTGATTATTCACAAGTTACTGTAAATGGAACTGTCAGAGTTAAATTATATAAAGGTAATGTTATTATTGTAGGTAGAGAATCTAAAACAGATAGTTTGTTTGATGAAAATATTGCCACTTTTGAAGATGATGACGGTGCTTATAATCAAAAAGATGCGGAAGGTTTTATCAAACTGAATGCATTGAGAATGCGAATTGCTGCGAAAAAGAAATAAACGACGATAATGCTTATCTTTTGTAAATCATTATGGTTATATTTTTTGTAAACTTGTATAATTTAAAGCTATGTCTTTAATGCAACCCTAGGAGGCTGTCCGAGAATAGAGAACCTGCTACGGAAAAATCCCTTTCCCTCGTGACGGTTTCTATTCTCGGACAAACCTCCTAACTCGGTAAAAATAAGAATAATAATGAGTGTAATATATGCGTAAGATAAAACCTGAATTCAATGGAACTGAAGAACAGCAGGGTATTGTAATTCTGCAAAATATTCCTCATCAGGGATTAGTTAAAGCGAATAGAACTTTATTATTAATTGCTTCAACATTAATGGTTGTCGTTTTTGTATTGGGTTTTTTATTGGTGCCAGAGGAGGATATTTTGGGTGGACTTCAAGCTAAACATGTACCAGCTGTTAAAGTTTATTCTGTAGAAAACCCGGTATTATCAGCTGAAATAAAAATCTTAAAAGGCCAGTTGGTTGGCCTTGTAAGTGGTTCAATTGAGAGTAAGTTAAGGTCTTTAGAAATAAGTGTGCGTAAGGGGAGTACGGCCGATTCCTTAGGGACTATTCAAGATTTAAAGAATGATGTAAAGGTTTTGCAAGCATACTCTACACCTGAGAAAATTAAAGTAGAAAGCAGTCAAGCCAATCAAGCATTATTACAAGAGGTGTCTCACTTAAAGCGATTGATTTATTTGACAATTACCTCCTGTGGTTTGATAGTGGCGGCAATAGCAGGCGTTTGGGTAAGAAGACATTTTTATTTAGCCGATCAAAACTCAAAAAAAGTTATTACTTTGGGAAAGTAAAAATAGATTGTAGAGATAAGACATGCCTTGTTTCTACGGAGCTCTATACAATAACCAGATAATTTTTTTGAAGCCTTGATGAAGCAGAAGTGGAATCAAGGGTTGCTGTGCAACATCAAGGCTACTGTGTTTGACATAAAAAAGCCCCATTCAAAGAATGTGGCTTTTTTAGTTTAAATATATAAACAATTATTTGCTTAAGAATTTATATACAGCATCAATTGCTTCATCTTCAGAGTATCCAGCTTTCTTAACGGGACCAACAGCCATAATTGCAGCCATTGCTTTAGGCATACCATTTTTACCATTTTTCAAAGTTTCTGCAAAACTTGCTTTATCTAGTTCGCCCGCTTTAATTAATGAAGCAAGTTGTGGGTTTGATGCAATGTCATGACATGCACCACAACCACGACCAAAAGCACGATCGTAAATTTTCTTACCCACTTTTAATTGTTCTGAAGCCAGTGCTTGTCCACTTAAAGCAATTATAGCGATAGCGGCTAATGCTCTTAAAGAATTTTTCATTTTAGTCCTCTCGTTGTGATAAAAACCAGCTAACTATTATTGTAAAAATAATAGGTCAACCGATTAGAATAATAATTTTATAAATGTTAGTTTATTTTTAACAATAGTTCAATCTTAATTTACGTTAATATTATGAAACACGGTTTTATTATCAATAATTAGCCTGAATATTGACTGAATTTTCTAGGATTAAAGCTATCTTCGGCATCTTTCATTTTACCCCTAAAGTAGCTTACACTTTTTCGTGTGAGAAAATAAGCATATCATTGATGCGCCTCCTAACGTCGGCACACCCTACAGAAATAGAAATACAAAAGTATAAACTGGAAACTGGAAACTGGAAACTGGAAACTGGAAACTGGAAACTGAAAGATGCCCTATTTTCTCCATTTTTGTAAGAAACCATTGCTAGCAATACTATAAAACTTCTTGCTGTTAGCACTAAAATTTAAGGAAAGAATAGTTGAAGCTGTTGGACGCCAATTAGCATCTTTTTTAGGTCGCCAGAATTTTAATAATTTACCTGATCTCACACTCCATAAATCAATACGCTGGGTAGTATGACCGGTGAGCACGTATTTATTATTATTTGAAAATTTAGCTGCTGATAAAGTGATAAGTTTAGGGCCTAGTTCTTTGTAAACTTTACCATTAGAAATTTTCCATAAACGTGTTTGGCTTAAAGCTGCATTGGTTAAAGCGTATTTATCATCTTTACTTAAAGCAACTGTTGATAGTTTATTACGGTGCTGCCAAGTGTATTTAAGTTTACCTGTTGATAACTCCCATAATTTGGCTGTATGATCCTCAGACCCCGTTAGGGCATAGTGACCACTCGCTGATATATCAGATGTGACGACATTATCGTTATGTTTAAAAGAATATAAGGTTTTTCCATACTGTAAGGCCAGATATATTGCTTTATCCGTTAAACCAATCAAAGCAAATTGACCATCTGGAGAAATAGTAATACAACGAATATTAGGTAGTCCCCAAACAGCTAATAAAGTACCATCAGAAATTCTCCACCAGGCAATAGAGTCTTTTTCTGCTGTGATGGCAAAATCTTCTTTTGGAGATATATCAACGGCGATAACGCCATTATTTTCATCAGTATGCTTCCATTGATGAATAAGTGAAGGTTTCCCTTTAATCTTCCATAATTCTGCAAATCCCTCCATCGTACCTAGTAAAGCGTAATTTTCAGATAGATTGGCTGAAAACAAATTACTCGCTAAGGAAATCGTTTTTTCTGGTCGGGGTGTTTGGTCGCAGGCGGATAAAACACAGCTGAGAATAATAAATGATAATAGTTTTAGTCTATGCATAAATTTAAGGATAGATTAAGAAGTTGCATTAAACCAATTTAATTTATCATGCAAGGTAACAACTGTACCAACAATAATTAGGGTAGGGGCTTTAATTTTCTCGTCAATAACGGTTTGCGGTAAAGACTCAAGCGTACCGGTGATTACGCGTTGATTAGCGGTTGTCCCTTGTTGAACAATGGCTATGGGGTGTTCTGTTGAGCAACCGTGGTTTATTAATGATTGGCAAATAATTTTAAGACCTGAGAGTCCCATGTAAAACACAATGGTCTGATTGGGTGCAGCCAGTTGCGGCCAATTTAAGTTGGTCGATCCATCCTTAAGGTGACCTGTCACAAAAGTACAAGATTGAGCATGATCTCTATGTGTTAAGGGAATGCCTGCATAGGTTGAACAACCTGAAGCAGCTGTAATACCTGGTACCACTTGAAAATCAATATTTTCTTCTAATAAAGCTTCAATTTCCTCCCCTCCACGACCAAAAATAAAAGGATCGCCACCTTTTAAACGCACAACACGCTTACCTTTTTTTGCTAAGTTTAGCAGTAAGTCGTTAATAGACTCTTGTGGTAAACTGTGGTTGGCTCTTTGCTTCCCCACATAAATCTTTTCCGAATCTCTGCGGGTTAAATCAAGAATTTCAGCAGAAACTAAGCGGTCATAAACCACAACATCAGCCTGTTGCATTAATCTTAAGGCGCGAAAAGTGAGCAAATCAGGGTTGCCAGGGCCTGCACCGACAAGATATACCTCGCCGGTTTTTGGTTTATTTTCAGAACTACTAACAAGTGCCCTAAGCTGGTTCTCGGCTTCTTGTTTATTCCCTGAAAAGACTAATTCAGCAATTTTACCCTGAAGAACATTTTCCCAAAAAATACGTCGCAGTGAAGGTTGTTTAATTTTATCTTTAACCTGGCTTCTAAAGTTTTGAGCTAAAAAAGCAAGTTGGCCAAAGGCAGGAGGAATTAAGCTTTCAATTTTAGCTCTTAATAAACGGGCTAAAACTGGAGCCGCACCCCCAGAAGATACAGCCGCTATAATAGGAGACCGGTCAATAATAGCAGGAAAAATAAAGCTGCAAAGAGCAGGGCTATCAACCACATTAACCAGAATGTTAAGATCAGTTGCTGATTTGGCAACTAATTGGTTGGTTATTGGGTTATTCGTTGCTGATACAACTAAATGAAATCCTTTTACATCCGATGCTTCAAATAATTTTTGCTGGATGGATAAATTGTGGCTTTTTTGTATCGCTGTTACTGCTGGGCTGATTTCTTTAGCAATCACTGTTATTGTTGCACCTGCTCTAGCAAGTAAGTCAATTTTACGTGCGGCAATACTACCTGCACCAATCACTAAACAGGGGCGGTCAGTTAGTTTTAAAAAAAGGGGGAAATAATCCATTGCTTATCTTTGATTCTCGAATACTTTTGAGAGTGCTATTATAAGCCACTCTTAAGAAAAGATGGTTGAGTAAACTTAAAAAAATGATCGAATTTGATTTAGAAGTGGATGCGAGTGGATTAAATTGTCCCTTACCTTTATTGCGTTTAAAAAAAGGCTTAATGGAATGTGAGTCGGGTGATGTGATTAAAATTATAGCAACCGACCCAGCCGCTCATTTAGATATAGGTGTTTACACTGAGCAGGTCGGACATGAAATTATTGAGTTTTTAAAAAAAGATGGCAAGCAGATTTTTTATATTAGAAAAAAGTAGTCAACTGTTACTGGCTATATATGAAAGAGTAAAGCACGGTGTAGGAAGTAATTGGGGTGAGGTTAAAAGTAAAATATAAAATAAGTAATACCTGTAGAGTAGACTAAAGTCCGCTCTACAGTAATATATACTTCACTATCAGAATATTAAAACAAGTCAATCTCACCCGGCTCTTCAGTTGTACCCCCTTCAAACTTCTGTTTTTCATCAATAAGGCTGTCTAAAAGGTGAGTGACTTCATTATTGTTATCTTCTACCCCTCTAAAGTTATCGACAATTTGTGCCTGGATGTCGGGAGAAAACTGCCACGGCTCATCAATATGGGTAAGGACCATAAGCATACATTTATGGATAATCTCGTGAGGTAAGCTTATTTTACTATAACTAGGTAAATGGCTATATTGCTCAGCTCCCTTACCCTGCATTAACCATAAGCCAACGTTACATTCAGTATGTGACTGTCTAATTGCGTCAGCGGCTTTTGAATGGCTACCTGTCTCAACCATACGATAGCCTTGCTGTACAAAGATCATTTGATGGACTTTAGCTAAGGATATTTCAGCAACCATTTGAGTATAGATAACCTTATTATAGGTCTCCATAGAAATATCACTGACTTGAGAAATATTGTGTTCAAATTCACTAATGGCTATTTTAGATTCATCCGTCATATCAGCCATACTACTGGTATCATCAACAATTGTTTTGGTTGCTTTAGAAAATTTAGCAATTGTTTTATTGATTTGTTCGGTCGCATTTTTGGTATTTTCGGCCAATGTTCTCACTTCATCAGCAACAACAGCAAAGCCACGCCCGTGTTCGCCTGCTCTGGCAGCCTCAATGGCAGCATTAAGGGCTAACAAATTAGTTTGATCAGCAATTTTTGCAATCAATGAGGTGACATCTGTAATCTCTTTGCTACTCTCATTAAGGTCGGTAGATGACCCTTTCATTACATCAATTTTTTCAATAATTTGAGTTAATTTACTAATAACAGTACCCAAAGATGCTTTGCTGTCAATGGCAATATTTGAAGCCTGGCTCGATATGGTTTCAACCTGAGCCATTTGGTTAGTAATTGTTGTTAAGTCATTTTCTGTACGGTGTAAACTGGTCAGTAAGTTTTCTGTTTTCATTTGACCTAGTTGCGAAAATAATTCATCTTTAATACTGTTGAAATGATTTTCTTTCATCCCAATCAGTGAGTTATCAATGCTATTTAAGCCTTCAGAAAATAAACCATTAAGGCCTTTTGACTGGGTCATTCGGTAAAACTGGTGGCTTTGTGCTGATTGAAAACAAGTATCGACTTCTCGCATATAGGTTTCAAGTTGGTCTAAAGCCTCATTAAAATTCCAAGCAATATCATATAATTCGGCCGACTTGGGTACATCGCTAATACGGTACTCAAGTTTACCTTGCTTAATTTGAGAGGATAAGTGGTATAAAGAGCCAATAATTCTGATTTCAAGCTTTGTTTGTTTAAAATAAAAAAACAGGAAAATCAAGGCTAATACGATAGGGATGAGTAAAATGGGGTGAAAACCAGTTTGTAGCATTGAATAGGCGATTGTTGCGACTAAGGTCGAAAATAACAACCAAACGGTATTGTTGCTATTAAAGCGAAAGAATGAATTCACGATAATCTTTTCCTGTAGGTTCAATGATATCAGTTAAAACTTTAGTGCCTGCTGCAATAGCATCGCGAGTACCCGCTTGTTTTTCTGCTGCCAACATATCTTGGTAAATAGGTGAAATAATTTTTAGTTTTACGGGATCTGGTTTACGGCGAACGGAAAAAAAACCTGATAATTCTTTATTTTTTCCGTAACTGGACGTGATATTTGCAAATACCCAATAATAATCACCATTAGTAGATATATTCTTTACATAACCAAAAAACTCATCACCCGATTTAATGGTTTTCCAAAGTAAATGAAAGATAGCACGCGGCATATCAGGGTGACGAACAATATTATGCTGATGGCCTAATAATTCAGGTTCTGAATAACCAGAAAACTCAATGAATATGCGGTTACAGTAAGTTAAGCGGCCTTTGGCATCTGTTTTGGAAACAATAAAGTCATTATCACGCATGACTATTTCTTTGTTCGTTGGCGTTATTTTTTTTTCATTTATAAATCTAAGAGATCAATTATTAAATAATAGGCTTAATATTTAGGGTAGTCGTTTAAATATACTCTTTCAAGGGTATAAATGGTAATTTTTAGGAAACTTTTAATAGAAATGACAGTCTGCTATATAACTTGTATAATAAACCAGTTCTTGGGGGCGACTTGGCTTCGACGTGGGTAGCAAAACCTTGAGTGCATGCCGTAGACAGTACACTACGTAAAACCTACTGAAATATAAGTATTCGCAAATGACGAAAACTACTCAATGGCTCTAGCTGCTTAAACACAGCACCATTCCTCTGAC
>JAJRUF010000002.1 GCA_024277935.1 Gammaproteobacteria bacterium | reverse complement strand
GTTTACCATTTTTATTCGAGGTATGTTGTGCAACTGGATGGTTTCAATGGGGGTTGTTGGCGCGATGATTTCTACCTCTGCAACCGGAAAAATGTTGGCGATGTGGATGCCTATTATGCTTTTCTTCTTTATGGGCTTTGAGCATTCAATTGTCAATATGTTCTTATTTCCATTTTCTATGATTATGGGCGGTGGGTTTACGGTGATGGATTATTTAGTCTGGAATGAGTTACCCACTGCATTGGGTAATATGGTGGGTGGTTTTGTTTTTGTTGGTTTGCCGCTGTATTACACGCATGTAAGAATGAGCCCTGAACGTAATTTAAAATAAGCGTAATAGTTTTGATGAATTGAAACCTCAGCCCTTTAATCTAAGGCTGGGGTTTTTTATGTAAATCTAGGGTGCTGGGCTTTTGCCTCGTCTGAATCATGCGAGGCTAAAGCCTCACTCCCAAATGTCAGATAAAAATACTCTTTTTAGTGGTTTCCCAAATGCCCAGTCAATTAAAAGTATCTGTAGGACAATATTCTGATAAAGGCCGCAAGAAAATTAATCAGGATTTTTATGGTGTTTCAATTCCAGAAGAACCTCAATTAACCTCAAAGGGTATTGCTATTGCCTTGGCTGATGGTATTAGTAGTAGTAATGTTGGGCATGTTGCTAGTCAAGCAACAGTCACTGGCTTTTTAGATGATTATTTTTGCACTTCAGAAGCTTGGTCGGTCAAAAAATCAGCACATCAAGTGTTAAGTGCGACAAATTCATGGTTGTACTCTCAAACTCAGCAAGGTCGGTACCGGTTCGATAAAGATAAAGGTTATGTTTGCACCTTAAGTGCCATGATTATTAAATCGACGACGGCTCATTTTTTTCATTTGGGGGATTCTCGGATTTATCGATTGCGTGAGAACTCTTTAGAAAAATTAACGAACGACCACCGGCTGTGGATTTCTGAAGAAAAAAGCTATTTAAGTCGGGCAATGGGTATTAATGCACGATTAGAAATTGATTATGATTCTTTTCAAGTGGATAGAGGTGAGATATTCCTCTTTGTAACAGATGGTATTTATGAGTTTGTTAATTCAAAATTCATGGTTAAAGCTATTGAGGAGCACGCTGATAACCTAGATGTGGCTGCTAAAATCATTGCCGATAAAGCCTATGAGCAAGGAAGTGATGACAACTTAACTGTGCAAATTTTGAGAGTAGATGACCTACCAACACAAAATGTAGATGAAATTTATCAACAATTAACTGAATTGCCATTTCCTCCTATATTAGAAGCCAGAATGGAATTTGATGGATATAGGATCATTCGAGAAGTTTATGCCAGTAGTCGTAGTCATGTTTATCTTGCTTTAGATATTGAAACCGGTACGAAAGTTATTATGAAAACACCATCAATTGACCTGCAAGGTGATCCGGCATACCTTGAAAGGTTTTTGATGGAAGAATGGATTGCCAGAAGAATTAATAATAGTGCGCATGTTCTAAAGCCCTGCCCACAAACAAGGCAGCGTAATTTTTTGTATATTATTACTGAATTTATCGATGGACAGACTTTAACTCAATGGATGAGAGATAACCCAAAGCCAGATTTAGAAACTGTGCGAGGAATAGTTGAACAAATTGCCAAAGGGTTGCGTGCATTTCACCGTTTAGAAATGATACATCAGGATTTAAGGCCTGAAAATATTATGATTGATAATACGGGGACAATAAAAATTATTGATTTTGGCTCAACTAAGGTGGCGGGTATTGTGGAAATCACCAGTCCTATTGAAAGGGCTAACTTTTTGGGAACAATGCAATACACAGCACCCGAATATATGTTGGGAGAGGTGGGTAAGCCTAATGCAGACCTTTTTTCTTTAGCGGTAATCACTTATCAAATGCTGACAGGAAAGCAACCTTATGGTGCGCAAGTAGCAAAAGCAACCACGAGATCGGCGCAAAATAAATTAAAATACATTCCGTTACCCCATGATGACAGGCATATTCCCTTGTGGATAGATGGTGCTCTTAAAAAGGCATTACATCCAAATCCTTTTAAGCGATATTCAGAAATAACTGAATTTATATTTGATTTACGCCATCCAAATAAAGTATTCCACAGTGAAACACGTCCTCCTTTGCTAGAACGTGACCCTGTTGTGTTTTGGAAAGGGGTTTCATTTATTTTACTTATGATTATTGTAATATTATTGTATTAATTTGCACTGTACTGGTGCAATTTTAAGAGTAATTAAGCTTATTACGGGGTAGAAGTGGTTTTTATTTGGCATGTCTATTAATTTATTGCAGGTAAAATAGCCTTTTCCAGAGGGAGAGAGAAAACCTCAGTAGTGTAGAAATACGTATGTCTCGACCGTACTGAGAATACTATTTATAGATGGCATAGATAGTGCTTATTAAAAATTGAATAGCATTTTTATTTTACAAGGAGCTTCCATGTCTACTAATAAATTAAATTTATTAGCCTTTAATAAACCCGAAATTAAAACATTACACCTTACCTGGTTTGCTTTTTTTCTAAGTTTCATGGTTTGGTTTGCTCATGCTCCACTAATGATGATGATTCGGGATACCATGAATTTGTCAGAGCAAGAAGTTAAAATATTGCTAATACTCAATATTTCCTTAACTATCCCAGCACGTATTGTCGTGGGTATGTTGGTTGATAAATATGGCCCCAAACAATTATTCTCTTCTATCCTTATTTTAGGTGGGCTAATTAGTATAGGTTTTGCATTGACTCAAACTTATCAGCAATTAGCTATTGTACGTTTTTTATCAGGGTTTGTTGGTGCCGGTTTTGTGGTGGGTATTCGGATGATTTCTGAATGGTTTCCTGCAAGACAAACAGGTATTGCTCAAGGCATTTATGGTGGCTGGGGTAATTTTGGTTCAGCAGGTGCAGCTATTATTTTACCTTCTGTTGCACTCTACTTTGGTGCCGAAAATGGCTGGCGTTATGCTATTGGGATAACCGGTGTGATTGCCATTATTTATGGTGTGATCTACTACTTTAGTGTGTCTAATACCCCTAAAGGCTCAACTTATTTTAAGCCAAAAAAGATGGGTGCTTTAGAGGTGACCAGTAAAGGAGATTTATTGTTATATATTCTGATGAATATCCCCATGTACATTGCTTTAAGCGTATTAACATGGAAATTATCAGCAAAAATGCATTGGATTGATGAGACTGTTGCTTATGCAATTTATGCATTATTACTGCTGTTATATATTTTTCAAGTATGGAAAATACTGCACGTTAATAAACCCATTTTTGAAACAGAAGTGCCTGAAATTCAACGCTATAAATTTAAACAAGTTGCAATTTTAGACTTAGCTTATATGCTAACTTTTGGTGCCGAGCTAGCCGTGGTATCAATGCTGCCTTTGTATTATGTAGATACTTTTAATGTAGAACCTATATTGGCGGGTATATTGGCAGGCATTTACCCAGTGATTAATTTATTTGCCCGGCCTGCTGGTGGCTGGTTAAGTGATAAGATTGGCCGAAAACTGACCTTAGGTATCGTTACCAGTGGTGCTGCAGTCAGTTTCTTTTTGTTAAGTAGAGTAACGACTGAATGGGCATTACCATTAGTGGTTGCAACCACTATTTTAGCGGGTATTTTTTCTAAAGCCGGGTCAGGTGCAGTGTATGCGATGGTACCATTAATTCAGCGGCGAATGACGGGGCAGTTTGCCGGTATGGTGGGTGCATTTGGTAATGTGGGTGGATTGGCCTTTTTAACCGTATTTTCCTTTGTCTCAACTGATCTTTTCTTTATGACCATTGCTGGGACAGCTGCATTTGTGTTTTTAATGGTGGTTTTATTTTTGAATGAGCCTTCTGGGCATATGGTAGAAGTGCTAGAAGATGGTACTGTTGAAATGATTGAGCTTAAGTAAAGCATTTCATATTTTAATTGTTATTTTTGTGATGTGCTGAAAAATAGGATGATAGCCCCCCTTTTTTCTACAGGTGTAGGTTTAAGGGGTGAGACTCAAGGTCCCCCTGTGTCAGAATAGTTGACGTCTCTAATTTTAACTTTAGAGGACAGAAAAATGAGTCAAAAATATACCGAAGGCTTTAAAATACAAGCTGTAGAAAAAGCCCTTAACCGATCAGCTGAAATATCACTGACCAAAAT
>JAJRUF010000274.1 GCA_024277935.1 Gammaproteobacteria bacterium | reverse complement strand
TTCAGGTAATCTGCATCATCAGAAATTAAAATTGCCTGGGCATTTTCATCATGTTCTGCTTGAGAAAAAAGGTCCATCGCAATCCAGTCTGGATTAGTTTTACCATCACAAATAATAAGTATTTCAGATGGGCCTGCAATCATATCGATACCGACTTGACCAAACACCATTTTTTTTGCAGTGGCTACGTATATATTGCCAGGGCCTACAATTTTATCGACAGCTGGAATGGTTTTTGTTCCATAAGCCAATGCAGCTATAGCTTGAGCACCACCGATAGTAAAAATTCTATCCACGCCAGCTATGTATGCAGCGGCGAGCACTAATTGATTGGTTTCACCTTGAGGAGTGGGAACAACCATAATCAGTTCGCCAACGCCTGCTACTTTTGCAGGGATTGCATTCATTAAGACGGAAGAGGGGTAAGCAGCCTTGCCTCCTGGAACATATAGTCCTACTTTATTTAAAGGCGTTATCTTTTGCCCTAAAATAGTGCCATCTGCTTCGGTGTATTGCCAGGATTGCATTTTTTGTTCTTCGGCGTAAGCTCTTACTCGGTTGGCAGCCGTTTGCAGTGCATCCGCTTTTTCGGCAGAAAGAGAGTTCCAAGCCTGTTTTAAAATATCAGTTGATAACTCTAAATCTGTCGCTTTTTTAAACTGTGTCTGGTCAAATTGGTTGCTGTACTCTATCACTGCTTTATCACCCTTTTTTCTAACATTGGCAATAATATCTAACACGCGCTGATGCACTTCTAAGTCATCGGTTTCATCCCAGGCGAGTAAACTTTTGAGTTGTGAGTCAAAATCCGATGTTGTATTATCAAGTCGAGTGATTTTTATAGCAGTCATAATAATTTACCGTCGTTTTGCTAAAGTTTTTTCAAATTGGTCTAATAATGATTGAATGACTTTATGTTTCATTTTCATAGAGGCCTTATTAACAACAAGACGTGAACTAATATCCATAATATGTTCGCGAGGCTCTAGCCCGTTTGCTTTTAATGTATTCCCAGTATCAACAACATCAACAATGCATTCAGCAAGCCCTACGATAGGTGCGAGTTCCATCGCACCATATAATTTAATAATTTCAGCTTGTACGCCAATATCTGCAAAATAGCGTTGAGCAGTTTTAACATATTTGGTAGCCACTCTAATTCGCCCTTCAATTTTAGGTGCATTGACGGGGGCTGCCGTCATTAATCTACATTTTGCAATACCTAAGTCCAAGGGCTCGTATAAATTTTCTGCACCATGCTCAAGAAGTACGTCTTTTCCTGCTATCCCCATATCAGCTGCGCCGTATTCTACAAAAGTTGGGACATCTGTTGCCCTTATAATAACCAGTTGCACATTATCTTTACTGGTTCTCAATATAAGTTTTCGACTGGTTTTAGGGTTGTCAATGGGGACAATACCTGCCTCTGCTAATAAAGGCAGTGCGTCGTCATAAATACGACCTTTTGATACAGCAATAGTTAACATGATTTTTATTACCTTGGAATTCTTCTAATAATGGCACCTAATTGAGATAGTTTCTCTTCAATATGATCATAGCCACGGTCAATATGGTAAATACGGTCTACCAGTGTATCACCATCAGCAACTAAGCCTGCAAGAACAAGGCTAGCTGATGCTCTAAGGTCCGTTGCCATAACAGGTGCACCGGTTATTTTTTCAGACCCGGTACAGATTGCGGTATTAGATTCAAGTTGAATATTGGCCCCCATACGTTGCATTTCTTGAACGTGCATAAACCGATTTTCAAATACAGTTTCTGTAATAATACCAACACCTTCTGCAACAATATTCATGGCTGTAAACTGTGCTTGCATATCTGTTGGAAATGCAGGATAAGGTGCTGTGCGTACACTGACAGCCTTAGGGCGTTTTCCATGCATATCAAGCCCTATCCAGTCAGCGCCAATAGTAATATCAGCTCCGGCTTGTTTTAGCTTATCTAATACGGCATCTAATGTATCTGGGCGAGTATCTTTGACTTTTATGTTACCCCGAGTTATAGCCGCCGCAACTAGGTAGGTTCCTGTTTCTATACGGTCAGGAATAATATTGTAGTGTATCCCTTTTTTATCTAGCTTTTCTACCCCTTCAATAACGAGTATATCACTATCTATTCCAGTAATTTTTGCCCCCATTGTATTTAAAAAATGGGCTAGGTCTGATACTTCTGGTTCTTTAGCCGCATTTTCTATAATCGTTGTACCTTCAGCTAAAACAGCAGCCATCAACAAATTTTCAGTCCCTGTTACAGTGACTTTATCTAAAACTAATTTGCAAGCTTTTAGGCGGTCTACTTTTGCGTGTATGTAACCTGCTTCAACCTGAATATCTGCGCCCATCTTTATTAATGAGTCAATATGAATATCAACGGGGCGACTCCCAATGGCACACCCCCCCGGTAAAGAGACATGTGCTTCACCAAAGCGGGCTAGCAAGGGACCTAATACCAATATGGAGGCGCGCATCGTTTTAACAAGTTCGTAGGGAGCCTCATAACTCGAAATAGTGCTGGAATCCACTTCGATGTTCATTTTTTCATCAATAGTTAACTGTATCCCCATTTGTCCTAATAACTGCATAGTCGTTGTAATGTCATGCAGGTGAGGAATATTACCTATAGAAACGGGGTTTTCGCTTAGTAAGGTGGCGGCCAGTATGGGAAGTGCCGCATTTTTTGCGCCGGAGATTCTAAGGGTCCCTGAAAGCTGCTTGCCACCAGTAATAATGAGTTTGTCCATAAGCGTTTAATCTAACCTTAAGTTGGGAATTTGAGTTAAGAGCCTGGTAGAAGCTAGCTTAACTAGCATCAGTTATATATTCGTTTAAATCTAGGCCACTTAATGAGGCTAGTGTTGATAACTGCTGTGGAATATTTTTAAAAAACAATTGTGTTTGGTTTTGTTTGCTATGTTTAATCCATTCTAGAACAAGAGCCAAGCCTGCACTATCAGCATGCGTTACTTTTTTTAAATTTATACACACTTCTTTTGATTGTTTTAAAAAGTCAAAATCAGGAATAGTTTTCTTACTAATAGATGAAAAAGTTAAACGTCCCTCTACAGCATAAGACCCATCAGCTTGTTTGCTGAATTTAAATTTTTGCATTATTATTCGGCCGCTTTATCAAATAAAAATTGTCCTATAACTTGTTCCAATACGATGGCTGACTGAGTAATATCAATTACTCCATTGGCTGGTAATGGTGTTTCAGAACCACCCGGCTCAAGACTTATATATTGTTCGCCTAATAATCCGGCGGTAAAAATACTGGCAGAGGTATCATCAGGTAGCGAGTATTTTGAGTCTATTTGCATTTCCACAACTGATTCGTAAGTTGTGGTATCAATAGAAATATTAGAAACCCTACCAATACGTACGCCTGCAACAGAAACAGGCGACTTTACTTTAAGCCCTCCTGAGTTGTCAAAGTGAGCTAAAATTTTATAGCTTGAATGATTAGAAAAAGCACTTAGGTTACTAATTTGCATGGCCATAAAAAAAAGTGCCGCGATGCCGCAGGCTACAAATAGACCAACAAGGGTCTCTTGGGTTTTAGTGTTCTGCATGTTAAATATCTCCAAACATGAGTGCGGTTAAAATAAAATCTAGCCCTAAAATGGCAAAAGCAGAGTTCACAACCGTGCGTGTTGTCGCACGACTTACTCCTTCAGAAGTAGGAATCGCATCATAGCCTTCAAAAAGAGCAATCCAGGAAACAACAAAGCCAAAACAATACTTTTAATAATGCCATTAACTATATCCTTTTGAAAATCAAGGCCTGCTTGCATTTGTGACCAGTAAGCTCCATCGTCAACACCCAGCATTCCTACACCGACCATATGACCACCCATGACCCCCACGGAACTAAACAAAGCAGCTAATAAAGGCATGGAAATTAAGCCTGCTAAAAAACGAGGAGCAATAATACGTTTAAGCGGATCTATTGCCATCATCTCCATACCTGAAAGCTGTTCTGTTGCTTTCATTAGGCCTATTTCTGCTGTTAAAGCAGAACCTGCTCGTCCAGCAAATAATAAGGCGGCAACAACCGGCCCTAATTCTCTGACTAAAGAGGCAGCAACCATCATACCTAATGATTCCTCTGCACCAAAATCAGATAAAATATAATAGCCTTGCAAGCCCAGTACCATACCAACAAATAGCCCTGAGATTGTTATAATTAAAAAAGATAACACACCAATAGAATATAGTTGCTTAGTGAGTAATCTTGGGCGAGGTAGTACCGTGATTGATGCTGTCAAAGTATGCATTAGAAAAAAAGAGCTACGCCCTAATTTTGCAAAATTAGAGAGCGTAATATTTCCTAGGTTTTGAAAAAAAAGCATAATTTATTGGATACCGTTAAATTTCAAATAGATCTTTATTATAGTTAGCTGCAGGGTAATGGAAATGGACAGGCCCATCAGCATAACCATTCATAAACTGTTGTACCCACTCGGAATCAGAGTTTCTAATTTGTTCAGGGTTACCTTGCCCTGCAATTTTCCCATCGGAAAGGACATAAATATAATCAGCTATACCAATAGTTTCTTCAACATCATGTGAAACAATAATACTGGTATGGCCTAAAGTTTTATTCATTTCTTTAATTAACTTGACTAAGGTACCTAATGAAATAGGGTCTTGCCCGGTAAAAGGTTCGTCATACATAATCATCATCGGGTCTAGCGCAATTGCCCGAGCCAAGGCAACTCTTCTTGCCATGCCGCCTGATAGTTCATTAGGCATCAGGTCTCTTGCCCCTCGTAAACCGACAGCTTGCAGTTTGATTAAAACCAATGACCGAATCATAGACTCTGTAAGTGATGTATGCTCTCTTAAAGGTAAAGCAACATTATCAAAAACACTTAAGTCGGTTAATAAGGCACCGCTTTGAAATAACATACCCATACGCTTCCTGAGCGTATATAAATCAGCTCGGTTAAGTTGGTGTACATTTTTAGTATCAACAGTAACAGAACCTTGATCAGGATATAGCTGCCCTCCAATAAGCTTTAATAAGGTGGTTTTTCCCGTTCCACTTGGCCCCATAATGGCTGTTATTTTTCCACGGGGAATTGATAAAGAAATATTGTTAAATATTTTTCTATCTCCTCGGGAAAAACTCAAGTTTTGTATTGAAACAATTTCAGTGGCTGAATCCACGCTATTACCCATCGCGTTGTCTATTAATCTGTAACTCAACAGAGTATTCTCTCTGAGTTTAGTATGATAAGTCAAACTATTACATATGAATGGAGCGATTAAAAATGAAGTAAAGGTGAATTATACTACTGCAGAGCGGACTTCAGCCCATAAGTCTCACTGAAATATAACAGACTGAGGTCAGCTCTACAGCTATTATTTATTTTATACTTCACTTTTAGCTACATCTGTAACATAGATTGTAGCTGATGCGGTCTGTTTTTTTCTGTAACTAGGAGGCTCTGTCCGAGAATAGAGAATCTGCTCGGCAATTGCTCCTGCATTGCTCTACCTACGCGCATCCATGCACTAGTACGGGGAAAGCCCTTTTGGCCACTTTTCCCGCTCATTTTCGTTACACGCGTAAACTATTATATTCAAATGAACGAAAAAATTGACTCAAAATCGCTTTCCCTCGCGACGGTTTTTATTCTCGGACAACCTCCTAGATAAAAGGTCTTTGGTACAGTGGTTGTAAAATGGCATAATAGACAAATTATACACATTTCAAAAATATTCTATGTTACTTAATGTTACTGCTTTAATTGTTGGGTTACTTGTTTTAGTCGTTGCTGCAGATAAATTTATTATTGGTACGGTAGGTATTGCTAAGAAGTTTGGTGTCTCACCTTTATTGATTGGTTTAACGATTGTTGGCTTGGGAACATCCGCACCAGAGATTTTGGTTTCAGCCATTGCATCATGGCAAGGGAAAGCTGGGTTGGCCATTGGAAATGCACTGGGATCGAACATTGCTAATATTGGATTAATTTTAGGGCTTACTGCACTCATTTCACCCTTAACATTTAATTCTGGCTTACTTAAGCGAGAACTCCCTATTTTGATGGGAGTCAGCTTGATTTGTTATTTTATGGCATTTGATGGTTTAGGTGTAGTTGATGGCATTTTAATGCTACTAATGCTATTTACTTTTTTAGTCTGGCTTATTCGTTCCGCAAAAAAAGCTGGGCAAAAAGAATTATTAGATGATCCTTTACAGCAAGAATTAATTGCTGAAATGCCAGAAAGTGTTTCTGATACAAAAGCCTGGATGCTTTTTGCTTTTGGTTTATTTGGTTTATTAGCGAGTTCGCGACTATTAGTTTGGGCAGCAGTCAATATTGCAGAAGCCTTTGGAGTAAGTGATTTAGTTATTGGTCTAACAATTGTAGCGTTGGGAACCAGTTTGCCAGAATTAGCCGCTTCTATTTCCAGCGTGTTAAAAAAAGAGGATGATCTTGCGGTAGGTAATATTATCGGTTCAAATATGTATAACTTATTGGCTGTTTATTCCTTACCTGGACTTATTGCTCCAGGAGCGGTTGCTGAAAGTATTATCTCAAGAGACTTTCCTGTTCTTCTCGCGCTAACGGGGGTTTTATTTATTTTTGGTTATGGCTTAACTAAGTCTGGGCGCATTAATCGTTTGGAAGGTGCTGGCTTGTTGCTTGCCTATTGTGGATACCAGTGGGTTATTTATCAAAGCACAATAATTTAATGATGGACACACTACAGGATCAAAATTTAAAAGCATTAGCTTTGGCTGTTATTAAGACAGAAACAGAGGCTGTTTCTGCTTTGGCAAGTAAAATTGATGATGCATTTGTTCAAGCTTGTCATTTAATGTTTAACTGTAAAGGACGCATTGTTGTCACCGGAATGGGTAAGTCTGGGCATATTGCCGGGAAAATTGCAGCGACTTTAGCCAGTACGGGAACACCAGCTTTTTTTGTGCACTCGGGTGAAGCAAGCCATGGTGACTTGGGCATGATTACACAGCAAGATGTGGTATTGGCTTTGTCCAACTCAGGTGAGACTGGCGAAGTACTGACTATTCTTCCTATTATAAAACGTATTGGTGTCCCCTTTATTGCGATGACAGGCAACCCTAATTCAGCTCTGGCAAAATTTGCAACGGTACACCTGAATGTTGCCGTTGCTCAAGAAGCTTGTCCTTTAGGGTTAGCTCCCACAGCAAGTACAACGGCGGCACTAGTAATGGGAGATGCTTTAGCTGTCTCCTTACTAGAGGTTAAAGGTTTTACCCGAGATGATTTTGCATTATCACACCCAGGTGGCAGTTTAGGTAAGCGCTTATTGTTGATGGTTAATGATATTATGCATCAGGGAACAGAAATGCCTGCTGTTATAGAAAATGCGTTTGTGTCTGATGCGCTATTGGAAATGACGGAAAAGAAGCTAGGGATGACGGCGATTATTGACCATAATAAGCAGGTGGTTGGTGTTTTTACGGATGGTGATTTAAGGCGAATGTTGGGAGATAACGCTAATATTCAACAGACAAAAATATCAGCGGTAATGACACCTTCTTGTACCGTAATAAAAGCGGATATTTTAGCAGTAGAGGCAATGAAAATCATGCAAGAAAAAAAGATTAATGCTTTATTGGTTGTTGGGCAAAATAATAACTTAGTCGGCGCATTAAATATGCATGATTTAGTCCGCGCAGGTATCGTATAACGGTGGGAAGAATGGATAAAATAACACAGAAAGCTAAACAGTTAAAATTATTGATTCTTGACGTTGATGGTGTATTAACTGATGGCCGATTATTTTTTGATAAGAATGGTGATGAATACAAAAGCTTCCATGCTAGAGATGGCCATGGTATAAAACTGTTACGGCAAACTGGGGTTGAAATAGCAATTATTTCTGGACGCAAGTCTCAGTCTGTTGCTTTAAGAATGAAGGCACTGGGCATTAAATATGTGTACCAAGGGCATGAAAACAAAATTGCAGCATTTAATGAAATAACTCAATCTTTAGGGATCAACCCCGAACAAGTAGCGTATATGGGTGATGATTTGCTTGATTTACCCATTATGGTGCGTGTTGGTTTATCAATAGCGGTTAATGATGCAAATAACTCCGTTAAAGAATATGCTGACTGGTGTACAGAAATCTCGGGTGGATTAGGTGCTGTTAGAGAAGTTTGTGACTTTATTATGCAAGCTCAAGGTACTTTTGATAAAGTGTTAAAGAGCTATATGCAATGACTTTTCGCCAATACAAAGTTTACTTTGTGCTAGTTTTGCTGGCCTTAAGCTCTTGGTTTTTAGCTGATTTTTTTAAGCCAAAAGATGCTGTTAAGGTTAAAATTAAAGACCATAGCCCTGATTACTTTAGTAAAGGCTACTATAAAAAAGAAATGGATAAAGCCGGTTTGTTAAAAAGTGAATTAGTGGCTGATAAGATGATTCATTATAGTGATGACAAAACCACACATTTAGAAAACCCTGTTATGACTTTATACAACCCTGGGGTTCCTCCGTGGGTTATTAAATCTGAGCAAGCTATAGTCGAGGCGGATAAAGATCATATGAGATTGTTGGGAAAAGTCTTTATTAGTCGAGCAGGTACAAAAAAAATTAATACATTTAAGTTAAATACTTCAGAATTAAATGTTAAGTTATCGACAAGTTATGCCACGACTCACCAGTGGGGTGAGATTATTGATGGTCAAAATAGAACGCAGGGGGTAGGTGTGCAGATGACTTTTAAACAACCTATCAAAATAAAATTTTTATCACATGTTAAAGGGCGATATGTATTTCATTAAGATTACTGTTATTACTGTTTTATTGAGCATGGGACAGTGGGCAGTGGCGCTTGAAAGTGATTCTGAGCAACCTGTCCATATTGATTCTAATACGGCATCATATAATGACAAAACGGGAACAAGTGTTTACACAGGGAATGTAGAAACAACTCAGGGAAGCTTGCATATTAAATCTGACAAATTAGTTGTTTATGTAAAAAATGGTGATATTGAAAAAATGATTTTTACAGGTAAGCCAGCAAAATTCAGACAACTTCCTGGTGTAGGAAAAGAAGAAATTCGAGGCCAAGGTTTAACGGGGGAGTATTATCCTGCTAAAAACAAACTAATTTTGATTGAAAAAGCAATCGTTTTTCAAGGAACCAGCCGGTCTGCCAGTCGATTAATTGTTTATGATAGTAAAAATTCCTTGATTAAGGCTGGAGAAAAATCCTCGGACTCTAAGCGTGTGCATTCGGTGTTTAAAGCAAAGCCAAAAAATAAGGTTGCTAAATGACAAGACTAGCATCAAAACAGATAGTTAAAAGTTATAATAAGCGATGTGTTGTTGATGAGGTTTCTTTACATGTTGATAGCGGTGAAGTTGTTGGCTTACTTGGACCCAATGGTGCGGGTAAAACAACCAGCTTCTATATGCTAGTTGGCTTAGTTCAAGCCGATAAAGGTAAAATATTCCTTGATGGAACTGATATTACCCATTATCCCATGCATAGCCGTGCAAGGCTTGGGGTCGGTTATTTAGCCCAAGAGCCATCAGTGTTTCGTAAATTAACAGTGGTTGAAAATTTACGTGCTGTGATACAAATTCGAGCCGATTTAACAAAAGGCGAAGGCGAAGTCCTCATTGATGAATTGTTAGATGAATTTAGCATTAACCATTTACGCGACCAGATTGCACTCGGTTTGTCGGGGGGTGAAAGACGGCGAGTTGAAATTGCCCGTGCTTTAGCCACTGACCCACAGTTTATTTTATTGGATGAACCTTTTGCTGGAGTAGATCCTATTTCAGTGATTGATCTACAGGCGATTATAGCGCATTTAAAGCAACGTGGAATAGGTGTGTTAATTACCGAACATAAAGTGAGGGCAACACTGGAAATATGTGACAGAGCCTATATACTTAATGAAGGAAAAGTTATTGCTGAGGGAAGTACGGCAGAAATTGTCGCCAATGAAGAGGTCAGAAAAGTATATTTGGGTGATAACTTCAGTTTATAGGAACGCGCACGGAATAACTTGAGCAACTGGCGCAGGATTTTTGTTCATATTCAAGGCGCGAAAATAGGCGCATAGCAAGCTACGCAACTGTTTTTGTAACGCAGAAGATGGACAAAAAGACTAGCAAGTTGCTCAAGTTATTTCGTGCACGTTCCATAGCTATTTATATGATATTTAAGTTGGATAAAATTATTTAATGAAGCAATCGTTACAGCTACGCATCGGTCAAAGTTTAACTATGACGCCTCAGTTACAGCAGGCGATTAAGTTATTACAGCTATCAACATTAGATTTACAACAAGAAATTCAACAAGCACTTGAATCTAATATGATGCTGGAAGTTGAAGAGGAAGTTGTAAGTGCTCAAAAGAATGAACAGAAGCCTGAAAGCGAGAGCCAAGATGAAAAAACAAGTGAAGGCTCTCAAACTGATATACCGGATGAATTGCCTGTAGATTCTACCTGGGACGATGTTTATGAAAATACACAGCCTACGCTTGCAGCACAAGAAACCAATGATTTTGAAGCTCAGCGAAGTAAACCCGTTAGTTTACATGAATATTTATTAGAGCAACTCAATATGCTTTCTATTTCTGAAAGAGACAGAGCTATTGCTATTGCTATTATTGATTCAGTTAATCTGGATGGTTATATTAGTGAATCAATTGAAAATATCTTCCAGGGATTACAGTCGCAGTTGGAAGATTTGGAACTGGATGAAGTTGAAGGAGTTTTGCATAGAGTGCAAAATTTTGACCCTATTGGTATTGCTGCTAGAAATTTAGCTGACTGCTTAATAATTCAGCTAAAACAACTTGCAGAAACAGTGATTTATAAAAATAAAGCGATAGAATTAGTACGCCGTCATTTGGATTTGTTAGCGAATCATGAGCAAGCAAAGCTTATGCGGAAACTTGCTTTGTCTGAGTACCAATTAACTGAAGTCATTACTTTAATCAGGAGTCTAGACCCCAAGCCTGGGGCCAAAATACAAACAGAAAACTCTGAATATATTGTTCCTGATGTCTTTGTTTCAAAGCGCAAAGGTGAGTGGGTTGTTGGGTTAAACCCTGAAATATCACCAAAATTACGGGTTAACTCTATTTATTCTGCCATGATAAAGAGAGCCGATAATAGTAAAGAAAATACCAGTATGAAAGAGCACTTGCAAGAAGCAAAGTGGTTTATTAAAAGTTTGCATAGTAGAAATGATACTTTGCTACGCGTTGCCAAAAGTATTGTTGAAAAGCAAACAGAGTTTCTTGAAAATGGGGCTATAGCCATGAAACCCATGATATTAAGAAATATTGCTGAAGAATTGGAGTTGCACGAATCAACAATATCGCGAGTAACCACTCAGAAATATATGCATACGCCTAATGGTATAGTAGAATTTAAATATTTTTTCTCCAGTCATGTTTCAACAGAAAGTGGAGGGGAATGCTCTGCAACTGCAATAAGAGCATTTATAAAAGAAATGGTTGCAAATGAAAACCTGGCAAAACCATTAAGTGATAGTAAAATGTCAGGTATTTTGAAAGAAAAAGGTATAAATGTTGCCAGGCGAACGGTTGCCAAGTATCGTGAGGCTATGTCTATTCCACCTTCAAGCCAAAGAAAGCGTCTTTTATGACGATTGATAGAAAGTTTTTTAATAAGGAGTTATTTCATGCAAGTAAGTGTAACGGGTCACCATGTAGAGGTTACAGATTCATTAAGAACCCATGTAGAAGAAAAGATAGCTAAACTTAAACGTCATTTTGATAATGTGACCGATGTTCATGTTGTTTTAACCGTCGAAAAGTTAGAACAAAAAGCAGAAGCGACAGTGCAGATTAGTGGTGCAAAATTATTTGCTGATGATACACAAGCTGATATGTATCAAGCGATTGATAATATGGTGGATAAGTTAGATCGTCAAATTATCAAGCATAAAGAAAAAACAGGAAGTCATAGGTAGTCATTTAAAGGGCAAAAGATTTTATTATCTTTTGCCCTTTAAATATAAAAGTATGAAACTTTTAATTGTCAGTGGGCTTTCGGGGTCTGGTAAAAGTATTGTCTTGGATACTTTGGAAGATTGTGGGTATTATTGTATTGATAACTTACCAATCACTTTGCTTCCAAGGTTTGCCAGTCAAGTGATGCCTGCCGACCCCTTAACCTATGCAAAAACTGCAATAGGCATTGATGCGCGAAATCGGAGTAAAAGCTTATTGTGTTTTTCAGAGATTTTAAGCACTATTCGAAGCCAGGGGGTAGACTGCGAGATTATATTTTTACAGGCGGAAGAAGATATTTTGCTTAAAAGATATAGTGAGACACGACGAAAACACCCTTTAACTAATTCTCAAATTGCTTTGAAAGAGGCGTTGGAAATAGAAAAAGAGATGTTAAAAACAGTGTTGAATCATGCTAATATTGTTATGGATACCAGTCGAACGGCTGTTCAGCAATTACGCGCACTGATTAAAAGTCATTTAGAAAAAGATGATAAACAGCATTTGTCATTACAGTTTCAGTCTTTTGGTTTCAAGCATGGTGTGCCACTTGATGTGGATTTTATGTTCGATGTACGTTGCCTGCCCAATCCGTATTGGGATGCTACTTTAAGATGCTTTACAGGGAAAGATAGGCAGGTTATAGATTTTTTAAATAAATCAGAAGATGCCCAAAATTTATTTCAAGATATACGTTTGTTTCTTGAGAAATGGGTGGAGCAATTTGATACCGATAACCGTAGTTATTTAACTATTGGAATCGGATGTACTGGCGGTCAACACCGATCAGTTTATATAGTTGAAATGCTGGTTAAGCATTTTAGCAAGGGAGACTTAAATGTAATTACTCGTCATAGAGAATTACGCTAAGATTGTTAAAGAATGGTTGAGAAAGCTATTTCAACAACCTATCCATTATTGGAGTGGTGGTTTTATCCTGCTCTTGTACTAAAGAATGCAACTTTAAAACCTACCCCCCAAAAGGCTATTATTAATGAGGATGTATTTATTAAAGCTACAGATTTAACTCACTACCGAATATTTTTTATACTTTGCTTGGCAGAGGTACGAAAAGCAGATTGACAGGTCTTCTGATAAAAGACTTTAGGTGTATATTGCTAATGTTCTTTTTGATAGATTTCCAATCTAGTTCTGCCAAGTTATAAAATCACCTAGCCCCCCCCTTTTTTAACCTTTTATTTATTATACTTACCTTATGCCGTCATCAATTCTAAACCAAGAAAAAAATGAAAATTTATTAGTTCAAGCGACTGAATTGCTAGAGACTGGTTCACAGGTTCAAATCAGAGATTTTGTTCACTCCCTCTTCCCTGCGGAAACCGCGCATATACTCGAATCATTGGACATAGAGCAACGGTCTAAAATTTGGAAAGTTATTCCTCCCAATGTAATGGGCGAGATTCTTGTGCGAGTGCATACAGAAGTTGGACAGAGTCTATTGAAAATAACAGATAGGCGAGATTTAATTAAAGCAACAGAAAACCTTGAATCTAGTGATATGGTGGATCTGTTGCACGTTTTACCTGAGCCATTATTATCAGAAGTAATGGAAACTATGGGGGTTCACGAAAGAAACCGCCTAGAAACAGCATTAAGTTTTGATGAACATACAGCAGGCGGACTAATGTCTCTGGATGTTTTAACCATTCGACCTGATGTGACTCTTGAAGTCGTGATGCGCTATTTACACCAAAGAGGAGATATGCCTGCAGCAACGGACAGTTTAATTGTTGTCGACCGGTCTGATCACTTATTGGGAGTGTTATCACTAGCAGACCTATTATCTAACCCACCTTCAACGAAAGTTGCAGATGCTATGGATGCAAAAATAAAAGGTGTTTCTTATTTAATGCCGGCTCATGATGTTGCGATGATGTTTGAGCAGAGGCAAATGCTCTCTGCTCCTGTTATTGCAGAAAATGGGCGTTTAATGGGGCGAGTCACGATTGATGATGTCGTTGGAATCATTAGAGAAGAAGCGGATCACTCTATTATGAGTATGGCTGGTTTAGATGAAGAGCAGGATATGTTTGCCCCCGTCATGACCAGTGCAAAGCGACGAGCTGTTTGGTTAGGTGTAAATTTACTTACTGCCTTTTTAGCTTCGTGGGTAATAGGCTTGTTTGAAGCAACATTAGAAGAGATTGTTGCATTGGCCGTATTAATGCCAATTGTTGCCAGCATGGGTGGAATAGCAGGAAGCCAAACATTAACTTTAGTTGTCAGAGGTCTAGCATTAAGACAGGTAAGTCACTCAAATGCCACTCAATTACTTTTTAAAGAACTGTCGGTTGGTGTTGTTAATGGCTTATTCTGGGCATTTGTCGTAGCGATAATAGCAAGTATATGGTTTCAAAGTATGGATCTGGGCATGTTGTTGGGTGCTGCTATGGTGATTAATTTAGTTTGTGCAGCTGTTGCAGGTGCAAGTATTCCAATGGCCCTAGATAAAATGGGGATTGACCCAGCCCTTGCTGGAGGGGTGTTACTAACAACGGTAACAGACTGTGTTGGATTTTTAGCCTTTTTAGGTTTAGCGACGATATTTTTGTTATAAGCAATAGTGCGTTAATTTCCCCATAAAAAAACCAGCATTTTTTATAAAATGCTGGTTTTTTATTTTACATGCCTATTAGCTTATCAAAAAACAAATTTGCAAATAACCACTGAGAACACTAAGTTTTAAATAGTTAAGCCTCCGTGTTCTCAGCGAACCCCGTGGTAGAAATATTTATCTTTCATGCTCTACAAATTATAAGCTGTTGATTGATTGTTAGTAGTCCTGTTATTTTAGCGATAATAGTTCAGTGCGTTTATCCATTTCAAAGTTAAGTTTGCCTTCTTTAGCTAGCCAACCGATAGCTCTTTGGGCACCGTTCCTGCTTATCCCTGTTTCTTTAGTGACCTTTGAAACGCTAGTTGCCCCGTTTTTATCAAGGTATTCCCAGATTGCGCCCGCTGCAGCTCCGATAGTAGTCTCAGTCATAGTCTTTCTCTTGGTAGTAGTTAAAAATTAGTTATTTTTTATTTGCTTCATCTGGTAAAACAATATTAAGCTCTAAAACTTCTTGATTTTCATCTTGTTCAAAATTAACTGAAATGGCATCTTGTTCGACATTAACATATTTCCGTACAACAGCAAGTAATTCTTGCTGTAACTTTGGTAAGTACGAGGGTTGGTTTCTAGATGCGCGCTCATGAGCCACTAAAATTTGTAAGCGTTCTTTTGCTACCGAAGCGGAGCTGGGTTTGTTGGTTCTAAAGTAGTCAAGTAAGCTCATTATTTTCTCCCAAATAACTTTCCAAACAAGCCTTTTTTCTCTTCATCAATAAATCTGTGCGGAACATCTTCACCTAAATAGCGAGCGACAACATCAACGTAGGCTTGTCCAGCACTACTTTCTTCATCCAGGATAACGGGCGTGCCAGAGTTAGATGCATTTAAAACTGACTTAGACTCGGGAATTACGCCCAATAAATGCAGGGATAAAATATCCTGAACGTCTTCAACACTTAGCATTTCACCTAATTTAACTCTTTTTGGTGAGTACCTCGATAAGAGTAAGTACTCCTTAATAGCCTCTTCACCTTTTTCAGCCCGACGTGATTTGCTAGCTAAAATACCTAGCATGCGATCAGAATCTCTTACTGAGGAAACCTCGGGGTTAGTGACAACAAATGCATCATCAGCAAAATACATTGCTAAATTGGCACCTTTTTCAATTCCAGCAGGTGAGTCACATACGATATATTTGAACTCTTTGGAAAGATCATCTAAAACTTTTCCAACCCCTTCTTGTGTTAATGCATCCTTATCTCGTGTTTGAGAAGCAGGGAGTATAAATAGTTGATTGCAACGTTTATCTTTAATTAAGGCTTGACGTAAAGAAGCTTCACCATTGATGACATTAACAAAGTCATAAACAACACGGCGCTCACATCCCATGATTAAATCAAGATTACGAAGGCCTACATCAAAATCAATAACGGCAGTTTTATGCCCTTTTTTCGCCAATCCCATGGCAATGGCGGCACTCGTGGTCGTTTTACCAACGCCGCCTTTTCCTGAAGTTACAACAATAATTCTAGCCAATTTTCTATCCTCTACAATTCGGGAAGTGTTAGTTGTTCAACCACTAAAGGTTGTTAATAATTAATGCCTGGTCTTGTAAATAGATTTGTGTAGCTTGGTGCAAGTCTAGTTTATCAAGATCTTCACTTGTTTTGTAGTGACCAGCTATTGAAACAAGTTCTGCTTGTAACACAGAGCAAAAAATTCGACTTTGGGTGTCCCCTTGAACACCAGCTAAAGCTTTACCACGAAGAGCTCCATAGACGTGAATATTGCCTTCAGCCATAATCTCTGCCCCTGCACTAACATGTGACAATATGGTTAAATCACCTTTAGCATAAATACGCTGCCCTGAACGAACAGGCTGAGAAATCAGCTTATTTTCAAGTGTATTTATTGCTTGGGTATTTATTTTGCCAGTCTTATTATCCGGTATATTATTTGAATTTAATTTATTAGTGTCTGGATGAGCACCACGAACGGTGTGAATAGGAATATGGAATTTAATCGCAATACTCTGTTGTTCTTCACTCGCTTCACTGATGCCAATAGGGAGTAGATTTTCAGCATGTAAGAACTTTATTAACGCCTCGAGATCAAGACTTTTACCATTTTCATTGCAGCACTTTAGGTCTAAAACCAAAGGTGAATTCTTAAAGAATTCGGGGGCCTGGGCGAGCTTTTCTTTCAACTGGTGTTTTATTTGTTTTAATTCGGTCGTGTGTATAACTAAAACAGGCGCGCTAAAAGAAGAGCTTTTAAATTCTAAAGCCGATTTTTTATAGCAAGGAACTTCAGTGTCTGTCGACATTTGATAAGATTTCAGTTGGTGTAATTATTCGAATAATAACATTTATATTAACAAAAATCATTTTTCAAGTAATTTTAATTTTGTTGCTAGTAAAACCAGACCATCTTAAAACCAACCTAATAGATATTAGGTGGCGACTAGCAATAGGATTTTTTGATATTTTCTTGTAATTTTACAAAAGAGTGTTAAAATTTCCAGCCTAATTTTATAGGCAGACAAACTTCATGTAACTATTTGGCTTGGCTTACTATAAAATAGCAAAACAGATTTAATAGTAAAACGGTAATCAAAAAATAAACTTCTTGCTAAATATTTAAAAGTCTTTATAATAGTAATTCTTTGTAAGGGTCCTTAGCTCAGTTGGTAGAGCACCGCACTTTTAATGCGATGGTCGCGAGTTCGAATCTCGCAGGACCCACCACAAAATCAACAACTTACACTCATTAGGTTGTTTCAAAATAAGGCCGTGGCACACTCATGGCACAGTTGAAAATAAAACATTCACTTTCAAACGGCATTAATTGTCAGATTTTAGCCAAAGATAACACCGCATTGCCTGCATAATCCCTTTACCTTGTTTATATCCATTTAGTAAACAATCAAATCCTTAGCATGATTTCATGCCATAATGCTGTACGCTACTATATATAAACCTTTCAGAGTGGCATTAATTATGCAATGGGTATTGTTTATTGATATAAAATAATAGACTAAGCAACCATTGCCAGATTTTAGCCATAAAAAAACCGCTCATTAGAACGGTCTTTGTTTGTATATGTGTGTATGATTTAATTTCATGGCTGGGGCGTTCTTGATAATTAAGAGAACCCTAACCATGATTGAATAACCTGTTTTTGTATGCTTCTATTTAATGCGCCTTATACTTCTACTTAACAATGCACTAATCACCCGATAATCAATATCTGATAAATTATGTGGGGCGTTATCCCTCCAATAATGTATTAAATCCATATTTTTACATAGTTTTGTTATTCCTGAATAATTGGCATTATTAATCGAAGCTACTCTATCCGCAAAATCGACCGTAAACGGGTTTAGTGGTTCAAAGTCCATAGCCGCTTAGTAGCTTATCTTCTTCCGCTTCTTTGGCTAATACAGCCGCGTTAGTAGCTCCTATCCTGCTTTGGCTAACACGATTTAATTCTAATACTTTTATAGCCGCTGTCAATCTATCCCTGTGAGGGGCTTTATTATCTACCAATACACTTTCAATGGTTTCTAGTGCTACCATGCTGAGCGAACGCATTTTATCGCTTGCCGCTTTATTATTAGCTTCTAATATTTTGTTAATCTCGGCTTGTACTGCGTAGTCATTACGCCATACTGATATAGTTTCTGGAGCTACTTTTAACTTTTCGGCTATATCCTTGTTTTTACAATTAGCCGCAAACAGTAGAATTGCTTGATGGTGGATAGGTTTTAATTTCATAATGAAATGTAGGGTTTTGTAAGGGTTTAGTGTTGGATTTTATATAACACTGTTTAATTATTAGATTCTATCCATTTGAATATAGCCCTATTTTGCTCAGGTGTGCAGGGAACGCCTCTACCTATAGCGATTCCTAAAAGTTACCTAAGTTTTAACTAAGTTTTAAAAACAAAAGTTAGGACGCAAAACCCTTGATACACAAGGGATACAGAGCAAATCCTAAAATCCTAAGTTTACTTTATAACCTTTTTCTCACACCCTTTAGTTTTGACACCTCAGTACGTAGCTGTTCGATTTCTGCAAGCATTACAGCATTATCACGGCCTGCTGCTTTAACTGTCAATGCCGCAGTATCACGGGCATATTCTTTTATCATAGTTTGATGCTTCAACTTCAAAGAGTCATATTCACCCTGTAAAACGTTATCATGTAACAAAGATTTATCATGTAACAAAGAGTTATCATGTAACATCCTTACAATATAATCTGTTTTAGTTATGCCTAAGCTATTAGCGTTATCATGTAACAGTTTAGCTTCATTGTTTGGTAGCAGCACTTCAAGCTTTTTAAATGCTCCCTTTTTGCTTGCTCTGTATTTGGCCTGTCGTTCTTTATTACTTAAAACCATTTTATACCCCCGTTATCATGTAACACAATACTATAGCGTTATCAGGTAACAGTCAAACGTTATCATGTAACAATATGCCTAATTTCTTTGTTAAAAACAAGGGGGGTGAAAAAAAGGTTGCAAAGTAAACTTAGGATTTTAGGATTTGCTCTACAGCCCTTGTGTATCAAGGGTTTTGCGTCCTAACTTTTGTTTTTAAAACTTAGTTAAAACTTAGGTAACTTTTAGGAATCCTAAAAACTGCCTAAAAAATAACTAAAAGTTGAAATCACTTTTTAGGATGCTAAAGCCACGGTACACAAGGGATACAGAGCAAATCC
>JAJRUF010000273.1 GCA_024277935.1 Gammaproteobacteria bacterium | reverse complement strand
TGAATTAGGGTTTTGGGAACACTAATTGTCGAGGATTTCGCCCTTTTTTTTCGATTTATTTTGGGGAATGGGGGGTATTAAACCCTAAATGACTATGGAATATTTTAGCTTGTTAATCCTTATATAAGCAGGAACGTAACAGCTTGTCTGCTGGAATGTCATCTAAGGACATGCAACTGATACCGTTTAATTCCATAACGGTTCTAGCAACAACAATATTAAACTGAGCTTGTATCGATTCAATAGATTGGCTGGCTAATTCATAAGCGGTATTGATACCCATAAGTTGAAGCCGTTTTGTTGTTTGGCGACCAATTCCCCAGACTTCATTGACAGGTACTAAACGCAATAATTTATCTTTACGAATAGCATCGGATAAATCTAATACGCCTCCTGTTTTCTTCCATTTTTTAGCGGCATAGTTAGCTAGCTTTGCTAAGGTTTTAGTAGGAGCCATACCGACACAAACAGGTATACCAGTCGCTTGGAAAACAACTTGTTTAATTTGCTGCCCATAAGTAAACGAGTTGTTATTGCATACACCCGTCAAGTCTAAAAATGATTCATCGATAGAATAGACTTCCAGCTGAGGCGCATAACTTTCTAAGCACTGCATGACGCGACTAGACATATCAGCATAGAGCGTATAGTTAGAGGAGAATAGTTGAATCTTATGGCGATTAATTAAGTGCTGAACCTGATGCACGGGTGTTGCCATCTTGATACCTAAATCTTTAACCTCTTGGCTACGCGCTACAATACAGCCGTCATTATTACTGAGAACTGCAACGGGTTTGTTTAAAAGATCAGGGCGGAACACACGTTCACAACTCACATAAAAATTATTGCAATCGACTAAGGCAATCAGGGGTTGGGTCATTAAAGTGAGTGGATGACATTGGTAACAACCCCCCAGATAACAAGATCAATTTCCTCTTGTACTGTAATATCGGAATAAGCAGGATTCTCAGCACCGAGAATAATTTCATTGCCGATACTTTTTAAACGTTTAACGGTTAGCTCACCGTTCAATGCACAAATAACAACCTTGCCAACAACAGGATCAATAGACCTGTCCACGACTAAAATATCATTAGGATGAATACCAGCACCTAACATTGATTCACCTTCAGCACGAACAAAGAAAGTAGCCGCTGGTTTTTGAATCAGAAGATCATTCAGGTCCAAGGTTTTCTCAATGTAATCGTCAGCAGGAGAGGGAAAACCTGCTGCAACTTTACCTGAAAATAATGGAATCTCAATATGACTAGGTATTGCTGAAGGTAAAGAAATAACAGAAGAATTTTCGAAAACTTGCTTACGATAACTAAGCATCGCTTTTACTTCAGGCATCATACTTTCAGGGACACGAATAGCCTTAGTCGTTTCTCCATAAACGGAAGAGCCTTTCTTGCGGCCCGCACCAGGACGGGAACCGCCACGTTTAGGTTTAATTGTTTCTATCATTAGAGAGGGGTTGAAAAGAGAATAAAGAAAAGTGTACAGTAATCTTTATTAAACAATCAAGCTGTTCTTTATACGATCTATTACAATGAAAGAAAATGAAATTTAGATAGTCATAATGAAAACATGCACAATTGCTGAAGCTAAAAACAATTTATCCCATTTAATTCATCAGTTTGAGAAAGGAGAACCTATCCATTTAACACGCTATGGCAAACCTGTTGCCGTTATGATGTCTGAGAGCCAATATCAAAAATTGGTTTTATCAACTCAAAGTATCAATTTAGCAATATTGAATTAACGATCTCAGTTAGATGAAGAGATTGATGTTTGTTTAACCAGTAATGAGCTTAGTGATATACGGCGTTAGAACAATTTGTTGCCAAATCAGGAAAATATTTATGGGGAGGGTGGATATTTTACGAAGGAACAGTAACATGAGTGAAGGAACTTTTACCGATGCATTGTAGCATTATGCTACAATTATTGTATTGGTTTTGATTTAGAGGATACAGCTATGGTATCAATCTTCTTTAGTTCACCCGGGATATTTAGAAAGAATTGATCAGAGGGGTGATGTTTCGGTAGGCCAATTTAAAAATGGTGAATTTGTAACTATTGGTGAGCTTACGCCTTGAGTGATCGTAGGCAGTTATGGATTCTGGCCGGTGGTAATGGTGCAGGAAAAAGCACTTTTTATCGGACGCAACTTGCTCCGTTAGGGTTACCATTTGTAAATGCAGATATTCTGGCAAAAGAGTTATACCCTCAAGCACCTGAAGAGCACAGCTACGATGCAGCTAAACTAGCGAGTGAAATACGGTTTCAACTCCTGCATGAAGGAAGGAGTTTCTGTTTTGAAACAGTATTCTCTCATCCATCAAAAATTGATTTTGTTGCTCAGGCGAAAGCATTAGGTTATGAGATTATATTGGTATTTATTCATCTTGATACAGTTTCTCTAAATCAAGCGCGTGTTACACAGCGACTAGGTTCGTATTCTTAATAACTCCAGAATTGATAGTCCGTTTCAACAAGTGGCTGTTATTCGTAACGGTCAAAAACTGCAACAGGAAATAGCTTTACTAGATTGGGCTAAAGAATTACTAGAGAGATATTTATAGGGTTCTTATAGTGGATGTAAAGAATTACAGCGGAGCATGGGATTTATATTCCCAAACTCTAAAACTCCTGAAGGCCAGAGCATACGGGGTTTTACTACGAAAAAACTACGAGAATCGATACGCTAATGAGTGACTTTTAACTACTTTGAACTGCCAGGTTCCTAGCTACCCGTTCTATTATTGTATTTTGTAAATTTAGCTCTGTCAGTCTTTTAAGAAGTAAGTCTATATTGTCCTCATCACTAAATAATACCTGGTAGTAGGTCAAAGCTGTGCTTTTCATGAGTATCCCTGCCAAAATTCAAATTTTTGCGTTCAATTTTTTGAGCATTTTTCTTTCCTATTCCATGCTACCCAGCATCAAAATGACGTTCATAAGCCCCACTCAGTCACCGATGTGTAATAGCAACTGATATTTAAAAGGCAAGTAACGTTTTTAATTCTTTGAAAACAACATCTTTACGCTTGCCAAAAACATAAGTGATTACCGTGTTGGTTTTATGTCCTGCCGCTACTCCAACCTGCCGTACTTTTTAATTGTAGTAAAGATAAAAAAAGCCTGCTCTACTAAAAAACAAGGGTATATTGGTTTATTAATTTATACTAATATGGAATAATACTAAATTTATACTAATATGCGATAATACTATAAATACCTTTTTAAACTAATTAAGTTGTTTGTAGTGGAAAATAGAAAAAGTATTCCAAATTAGCTTCACAGGCAACCTTAAAGAAGTAAATATACAGGATAAAATAATCAATGCAAAAAACTACAGGTAATAAATGGTTAACCCCCACCGTGGCAATATTGTCATTGATATTAGTCATTTTGTTTGCACTGGGTAT
>JAJRUF010000272.1 GCA_024277935.1 Gammaproteobacteria bacterium | reverse complement strand
TTAACCACGCTGGTACTGTAAATTAAGGCAATCATAACTAACACCGGCAACATAACAAATCGTTTAAGTTCGCCCGCAAAAAAACGCGGGCTGGACGCTGCGCAAAAAACGCGCCGCGCCCCTTAACTTAAACGTTATATTGCAAAAGAACTACCGTCAGTTATTTTTACACTTCATGTCTAATATAAAATAAGGATATGAAGTTATATATAAAAATCAATAGCTTAAATAGTTGGCTCTAATATTGCTTAATTATTAGAAGTGGTATTTTTTAGTTTAAATAGAGATTATGATTAGGAGTAAAAAATGAAAATAAAAACCATGGGCATCATTGCAGCAGGAACAATGATGTACACAAGCTCAGTATTTTCTGCAATAATTTCAACTCAAAGCGTAAACTTACTTTCAGGCACGTATTCAAATAGTACACCACTATCTAGAGTCATTGATGGTTCAGGGTTAAGTGATCCATCATTGTCAGCAGACTTATCTACTGTTACGCATAATTCGACCAATGCAAATGAAGCCAGATTATTTACCTCTTCTTCCGCATCAATAAGACTCGACTTGGGTGATGCTTATAATATTGAAGAAGCCTTTTTTTGGAATACTAATACCTCAGCTTTAAATGATGTGTCGGTTATTAATTATTTATTCCTAAGTTCTGATTTATCAACCATCTTTGATTCTGGAAACATATCAGTACCCGGCCCTTTAGGCTTAATTGAAATGCCGTCTAATTTATACTCTCCAGGATTAGTAAAAAATGTAAGTTTCGTTGATGTTACATTTACAAGAAGGCTTGGTGGAGATTCCTTTGCACCTGGTGAAATTCGTTTCACTGGCACTATTTCTAGTGTTCCTGTGCCCGCAGCCGCGTGGTTATTTTCTTCAGGTCTTTTGGGTTTAGTTGGTTTTGTTAGGCGTAAAGTTTAGAGATAATTTTTGCACTAGGTTTTTATAACGGCAGTCACTATGGCTGCCGTTATTCTTTTTGTAAAACTTAATTAGGGATTTCTGACAATTTGATGTAGTTTTGTTCAAATAAAATATAACAATCGCATTAACGTTGACCGTAAATACGCCGTTT
The DNA here is from genome assembly GCA_024277935.1 of Gammaproteobacteria bacterium. GTDB lineage: Bacteria > Pseudomonadota > Gammaproteobacteria > Methylococcales > Methylomonadaceae > QPIN01. The sequence goes on along the minus strand of JAJRUF010000272.1, from coordinate 2,240 downwards.
CGCTATGCTACACTCTGTATTTACAGCAAGTTATGCAGGCGTTAGCTTTAAAAATATGAACCCACAAGACCTAATAGATGAAGCCGAACTTTGCAAAATCAATAATGACTTAAAACAGTCAATTTCACTGTGGCAGAAAGTAATAAATGAATATCCAGAAACCGAGCAACATAAATATGCCACATCCCAGATTCAAAAATATAAATCGTCAATCCCAAATATTATATACAGCGACGATATATTTTCCTTTGAGGGTCGCATTAATCGAAAAAAATTTTGGTTAATAAATAGCGCAATATTCGTAATTGGCTTTTTCCTAGTGGCAGGCACCTATATATCAGGCAATATAAGCAGTGTATTCAACTTACTTATTCTACTCTATGCAATTCCAGCCACCTGGGTTTTTTGTGCAGCATTCGCAAAGCGTCTACACGACATTAACTCATCTGGTTGGTGGCAATTAATTTTTATTATTCCGCTAATAGGAAATATATTTTTTATCTACATAGGTCTTATCCCTAGCGATGAAACATACAATGACTATGATAAAACTAGACTATGAAGCCTCCAAATAATTTAGCTAACAAAGCACTGCAGTTGACCCAGCAATACGCCGTTTCGCTACGCTACACGCCCCATTGCAGGTCAACTGAGTTTAAGCGTTATGTGTAAAAGGAGAAACAATGATCTTCACCGCTAAAATTATAACTTCAGCAGATGAAAACCCTATTGAAACAATAGTTGATGTCTGTCGCATAGTTTTAGAAAGATTAGAAGAAACCAATCAACAAAATGATTGGATGCATGAAGAATACGAACTACTTATGGAGGCATCAGCTTTCATAGATACTATTATTGAAACAAACGATTTATTTACAGACTATAAAATCCCTGAGCTTTCTGGTGGCATGAGTGATAATTGTTCTACATTAAGCCAATACGTTACCGCTATTAATAATGACTTTCAGGCAAGAGCAACTGAACTCAAAATGGAAGCATATAAAAATCGATATAAAACAGCATTACATTCATCATTTTCATATGAGTTTTCACAAGGAGATTTAGATCGCGTTCAAACATTAATAAATGAATTGCGTGATAGCGTAAGCACATTAACTGCATTGGACTCAGAGCATAAAGCTAGGTTACTCAAACGCCTAGAAAAACTTCAATCAGAATTACATAAAAGAGTATCCGATTTGGATAGGTTTTGGGGCATGGTTGGAGATGCAGGTGTTGTTTTTGGAAAACTAGGCAATGATGCAAAGCCGATAGTAGATAGAATTAAGGAAATATCTGAAATAGTATGGCGAACGCAAGCGCGCACTGAAGAACTTCCTAGTGACTCACTAAGCCCATTACTTGAGCATGATAAAGAAAACACATAACAAATCGTTTAACGCCGACCGTTTTATACGCCGCGCCGCTTCGCTCTGCTCTGTATAAAACGGCCGGTTAACTCAAGCGTTATAAGCTTAAAAGCACAAAATCTTTGCAATTAATCCAGCGTGAGCCTACAATGTAATACATAGTAATTATATACGTAGGTATCGTCATGGGCGTAACAAGTGTCAGACTTCAACCCGAAATAGAAAACCCATTAGAAAAATTGGCAACCAAGCTCGATAGAAGTAAAAATTATCTTATCAATCAAGCAATTAAAGAATTTCTTGCCCGCAAATCCCTCGAAGATAAAAAATGGGGTGAAACACTAGAAGCATTAGATTCAGTAAAATCAAATAGGGTCGTTACAGAACAAGATGTTAACGAGTGGCTAGATAGCTGGGGCAAAGATAATGAAATCCAGCCTCCCAAAATATGAAGCTATCATACTCCCGTGAAGCAATAGGCGACTTAATACGCCTAAGAGAATTCATAGCAACAAAAAACCCAGAGGCTGCTCAAAAAATTGCCAAATCAATACGACAAGGAATCTCTCAATTAAAAACATTTCCTTACCTCGGTGTTGAGGTAGAGCAAGCACCTGATCCCGAAGTGATACGGGACTTAATTATTGGTAATTATATTGCTCGTTATTTAATTCACTCAAAACAAGTTTATATACTTAGAGTATGGCATCACAAAGAAGAGCGCTTATAACAAGTCAATAAACGCGGACGTAAAAAACACGCCGGTTATTTCAAACGTTAGAATTCAAAAAATTCAATATTGACATCCTGAGCATCATAAGTACAATGTACGTATGAAACAACTTATATTCGAGTGGGATAAAAAGAAGG
>JAJRUF010000033.1 GCA_024277935.1 Gammaproteobacteria bacterium | reverse complement strand
TTTCCAGCGTATTGATTATTGTTTCGATTGCTTCATTAGCAATAAATGGGTTAAAGCTAGGTATCGACTTTACCGGTGGAACATTAGTTGAAATAGGCTATAAGCAAGCAGCTGATTTAAAGGTATTACGGAGTGCGTTAAGTAAAGCTGGTTTTGAAGACCCAACGGTACAAAACTTTGGTACCACAAAAGATGTCTTAATTCGTATCAAACCTCAAGCTGGAGTTAGTAATGCAAAGCTAAGTGATAAGGTTTTAGAAGCTGCAAATACAACCACTACTGAGCCTGTAGATAAACGCCGCGTGGAGTATGTCGGTCCACAAGTAGGTGATGAGTTGGCTGAAGATGGTGGACTAGCTATGCTTTATTCTATGTTTGGAATTTTGGTTTATGTTGCCTGGCGCTTTGAATATAAATTTTCATTAGGATCTGTTGCTGCGTTATTCCATGATGTGATTATTACTTTAGGTGTTTTTTCACTTTTTCAAATGGAATTTGATTTAACTGTTTTGGCAGCAGTATTAGCGGTTATTGGTTATTCATTGAATGATACTATCGTAGTCTATGACCGTATCAGAGAAAACTTTAGAACCTTAAGGCACGATAATCCTGAACATATCATGAACATTTCACTTAACCAGACATTAAGCAGAACATTAATGACATCATTTACGACTGCTATTGTATTAATTGCTTTAGCATTATTAGGCGGTGAAATTATCCATAATTTTGCTATTGCACTTTTAATTGGTGTTGGAGTCGGAACTTATTCATCTATTTATGTCGCCAGTCCCATCGTATTGGCACTAGGTATATCTAAAGAAGATTTGATGCTACCTGTTAAAGAAGGTGAAGACTTTGATGGGATGCCTTAGAGCAGGTGCAAGACGAAAGGCACAAGGTTAAGATGAAGAACTTAAGTTTTAATCTTTGGTTTTTTCGTCTATTTTTTTATTTTAAATAAAACTTTTGGAGTTTTAACAAATGGCAATAGAACGTACTTTTTCAATTATCAAACCCGATGCAGTAGCTAAAAATGTAATTGGTGAAATTGTTACTCGTTTTGAAAAAAATGGTTTACGGGTTGTCGCATCAAAAATGCAACAACTAACAAAAGAGAAGGCTGAAGGCTTTTATGCAGAGCATTCTGAGCGTCCTTTCTTTAATGATTTGGTTGCTTTTATGACTTCAGGCCCTGTTGTCGTACAAGTGCTTGAAGGGGAAGGGGCGGTATTAAAAAACCGTGAGCTAATGGGAGCTACCAACCCTAAAGAAGCAGATGCAGGCACTATCCGTGCTGATTTCGCTGAAAGCATTGATGAAAATGCAGTTCATGGTTCTGATGCTGTTGAGTCAGCAACGAGAGAAATCGCTTATTTTTTCTCAAAAGATGAGCTTTGTGACCGCATCCGTTAATACGGAAAAGGTAAATCTGCTTAATTTCGATAGAAAAGGTCTTGTTGCCTTTTTTGTCGATTTAGGTGAAAAATCTTTTCGAGCCACTCAAATATTAAAATGGATTTATCAGGAGGATATTACTGATTTTAATCAGATGACAAATCTGAGTAAATCTTTACGTGCATACTTAAATGAACATTGTACGATTATAGCCCCGGAAATATTGCTAGAGCAAATTGCGTCCGATGGAACTACTAAGTGGGTGGTTGAAATGGGATTGGGTAATCGAATTGAAAGTGTTTTTATCCCAGAAGAAAAGCGAGGCACTTTATGTGTCTCTTCTCAAATAGGTTGTGCATTAGCCTGTACCTTTTGTTCAACTGCAAAACAAGGGTTTAACAGAAATTTGTCGGTAGCTGAAATTATTGGGCAGCTTTATGTGGCACAGAAAAGACTGGGTGATAAAAAAAGAATTACTAATGTTGTGATGATGGGCATGGGGGAACCTTTGCTTAATTTTGACAATGTTGTTGCTGCAATGAATTTAATGATGGATGATTTTACTTTTGGTCTATCCAAACGTCGAGTCACTATAAGTACATCAGGAATTGTTCCTGCCATGCACCGGTTAAATGCAGTTTGTGATGTGAGTATGGCTGTTTCATTGCATGCCGCAAATGATAAGTTAAGAGATGAACTGGTTCCTATCAACCAGAAATATCCATTAAAAGATTTAATGAATGCATGTAGGGAGTATGCCAATTTAGGCCCTAGAAAGCATATTACTTTTGAATATGTAATGTTACAAGATATTAATGATTCAATTCAAGATGCTCGTGCTTTAGTGAAGCTACTTAAAAATGTGCCTTCAAAAATTAACCTTATTCCCTTTAATCCTTTTCCAAATTCCGATTATGAATGTTCTTCAATAGAAATAATTAACCGGTTTAAAGATATTTTATATAAAGCGGGAATAGTCACGACTATTCGTAAAACACGGGGTGAAGATATTGATGCTGCCTGTGGTCAGTTAGTGGGTAAGGTTAAAGATAAAAGTCGTAGGCACCTAAAATTACAAGCAGTGAGTAGTGCTAATGCCACATAATAAATTCCTTAAGTCTCTATTTATAGCCTTAATACTGGTTTTTATCAACGCTTGTGTAAGCTCAAGCGGGACAAGAGAAGATCTCACTGATAAGCAGCAAGCAGAGCTTTACCGGAAAATGGGAGCTCGCTATTTAGAAATGGGTATGCTGACAACAGCCAAGGAAAATCTTGAAAAAGCAGAAGCGTTAAATTCACAGAATGCAAATACTCATAATGCTTTGGGCGCGCTTTATGAACAACTAAAAATGCTTCCTGAAGCAAAGGAACAGTATCAAGCAGCGGTAGCTCTAGATAAAAATAATTTTAGTGTAAAAAATAACTATGGCCGTTTTTTATGTGAAAGAGGCGATTATAATGAAGGTATTAAAATACTAAATGAAGTATTAAATATGCCGCTTAATAACAGAAAATGGTTTGCTTTTACTAATATTGCACGCTGTGAATTGAGAAAAGGTAAGCAGAAAGAAGCAGAAAATAATTTAAGAAGAGCGTTACAGATAAATAAAAAATATGCACCTGCTCTTTTTGAAATGCAAAAATTAAGTTACCATGCTGAAAAATATATGTCAGCCCGAGCATTTTTAGAGAGGTATCTGGAAGTTGCAAGGCATAATGCTGAAACCTTGTGGTATGCGGTACAAACTGAACGGGCTTTAGGAAGTGATAAAACTGCTGAAAAATATAAAGAAAAGTTGTTTAATTTATTCCCCCTTTCTAAACAGGCTCAACAGTTAAAAATTAGCAATTAATTTGGAAGTGAGGTGTTAGCCTCGCCAGACTAAAGTGGTGACAAAATGTCACACATATATATAGATTATTATAAATGGCAAAGAAAAATCAGTCGGTTCAGGCTGTTCGTGGAATGCACGACATTCTACCTGAACAATCTCCACATTGGCAGTATGCAGAAAATATTATAAAAGATGTTTTAGCGAGTTATAGTTATTCTGAAATTAGGTTGCCTATTGTCGAAAAAACAGAATTATTTAAACGCTCTATTGGTGAAGTTACCGATATTGTCGAAAAGGAAATGTATACCTTTGATGATAGAAATAGTGACTCATTGACCTTAAGGCCAGAGGGAACTGCGGGTTGTTTAAGGGCTTGTTTAGAGCATGGTTTATTGCATAATCAAGTTCATAGACTTTGGTATTATGGCCCGATGTTTAGGCATGAACGACCCCAAAAAGGTCGTTACCGTCAGTTTTATCAATTGGGTGTGGAAACTTATGGGCTTGCCGGCCCTGATATTGATGCTGAATTAATATTATTGACTGATCGTATGTGGAAAAAGCTAGGCATCAGAAAAAAAGTAAGGTTAGAGTTAAACACACTGGGAACAATTGAAGAAAGGTTAGTTTACCGCGAAAAACTGCTGGAGTATTTTAAATTACACCTTGAGTTGTTAGATGAAGATAGTTTACGTCGATTAGAGACTAATCCATTAAGGATATTGGATAGTAAGAATCGGGATATGAAGCATCTTATTCAGAATGCTCCTGAGTTAATGGAGTACATGGGAGAAGAGAGTCGTCAGCATTTTGAAAACCTAACCCAGACATTGGATGATTTAGGGATTGAATATGTGTTAAATAGTCGCTTGGTTCGGGGGTTGGATTACTATGGTAAAACTGTTTTTGAATGGGTGACTGATGACTTGGGATCACAGGGTACTATTTGTGCCGGTGGTCGATATGATGGCTTGGTTGAACAGCTTGGTGGTAGAGCCAATCATGCTATTGGTTTTGCAATGGGAATGGAGAGGCTATTGTTACTGATAGAGCAGTTAGACAATGTTCCTGTTGAACGTACGGTAGACATTTATATGATTAGAGTGGGTGCCGATGCTGAAAAAGCAGGTATGCGTCTGGCTGAAAAAATAAGAAATGAAATAGATGGCATAAAATTACAAGTCAATTGTGGTGGTGGTAGCTTTAAAAGTCAGTTTAAAAAAGCAGATAAAAGTGGAGCTGAATATGCACTTATCATCGGTGATGATGAGGTAAGCCGTGGTGAGGTTAGTTTAAAACCTTTAAGATCAAACCAAGAGCAAAAAAACATGTCTCAAGGTGAAGTTATTCAATTAATTAAAGCATTATAAAATAGGGAATACTGATGGAAGTATACGATACAGAAGAAGAACAGGTAGCCGCAATAAAACGATGGTGGAAAGAAAATGGTAGCTCAACAATCATTGGTGTGATTATTGGTGCAATTTTAATTGCTGGTTGGGACTTTTGGGAAAGTTATAATGAAGACAAAGCAAATCAGGCTTCAGCACTTTATGATCAATTATTAATAAGTTCCAGTAAAGGAAATAAAGATTCTATTGTTGCTATCAGCAAAAAGATTATGGAGGAGGACAAAAATTCTGCCTATGCAAGTTTTGCTGCCTTATTATTAGCGAAAACAAAAGTACAAGAAAATGATCTTGGTGCTGCAAAGGCCATTTTAGAAGAGCAAATAAATAGTGCGAGCTCGGATGAGCTAAAAAATATAGCAAGGTTAAGGCTTGTTAAATTATTATATGCAACAGATGAATATGAAAAAGGGTTGAAGTTGATTGCCGGAACCGACCAAGCTACAGCCGAAGGTTTTTCAGCAAGTTATGATGAATTAAAAGGGGATCTTTATGTTGCTTTAGATCGTTTAGGAGAGGCTCGAACCGCTTATGAAAGTGCTTTAAGGGAAGGGGCTAAGTCACCTTTATTGCAATTTAAGTTAGACGATATAACTTCAGCTGAAGTTATAAGCAATCCATAATAAATATTACACGGAGTAGTAAATTAGACAAATGGAAGTGAGGCTTTAGCCTCGCATAATTCAGACAAGGCTAAAGCCCCACTTCCAAAAATATTTATAGGGTTATTAACAAACCACAGGCTATAAATTGTAGATCGGATTTTAGTTATCAGTCCAGCCCATCAAAACAGAAAATAAAGTAATGATAATTCATAAAACAAAATATCTAGCATTGCTTTTAATAAGCTTATCTCTTAGTGGGTGTACCATTATAGATACCACAAGTGAGCTGGTAACGGGTGTCACTAGTTATTTTTTGGGGGGCGAAGATAATTTAGAACCGCCTGCAGAGTTGATTGAGTATAAACCAGAAATTGAGATAGATGTTTTATGGAAAGAGAATGTTGGTGTAGGAGCGGATGGCCGATTTCTTAATCTTAATTTAGCCGTTAGTTATGGAAAGGTTTTTGTAGCAGATCGTGAAGGTTTAGTACAAGCACGAGATGTTAATACGGGGGATTTGGTTTGGGAGACTGAAACA
>JAJRUF010000271.1 GCA_024277935.1 Gammaproteobacteria bacterium | reverse complement strand
TCGAATGCTGGACATGGGGTTTATACGGGATATTCGTAAAATCATTGCCCTACTCCCGAAAAAACGCCAAAACCTGTTATTTTCCGCCACTTTTTCAGCGGATATTCGTAAACTCACAACAGGACTTCTGGTTAATCCGGTCAAAATAGAAGTTGCTCCACGCAATACTGCCGCAGAATTAGTTGAACAAGTGGCCTATCTGGTTAACAAGTCTAATAAAACAGCCCTCCTCTGTCATTTGATCAAAGATTATGACTGGCAACAGGTGCTGGTGTTTACCAGTACCAAACACGGTGCTAATCGACTGACTGAAAAACTTAACAAAGTCGATATAAAAGCAGCTGCAATACATGGTAATAAAAGCCAGGGCGCAAGAACCAAGGCTTTGGCAGGCTTTAAAGCAGGTGAAATTAGAGTACTGGTAGCTACCGATGTGGCTGCGCGTGGCATAGATATACACCTGCTACCCCATGTAGTCAATTTTGAACTTCCCCGCGCTTCTGCTGATTATATACATAGAATTGGTCGTACCGGGCGTGCAGGTGAGGAAGGCCAAGCGATATCATTAGTGTCCCATGATGAATATAGTGCTTTACGTCAGGTTGAAAATTTAATTGGTAAGAAGATTAACCGGGAACAAATCACTGGTTTTGAGCCCTCCGCAGAAGCGCCACCTCTGCCAGAAAAACCAAAGCGGAAACCACGCTCCAACAGAAACTCAAACCAGGCACGCAAAGCCAAATCAGCTGGTAATCAGAATAGACATAAGCCTAAATAAAGAAGCATTGCATTTATTTAACGTAAATCACCATGATAGACTGTTTATTAGGCCTCTACGCTAGTGTGCAAGTGCTGTGCTGCCTATAGTAGAAATTGAAGCAACCCAGAAAATATGCATCTATCTCGAGATACAGAAATTTACTTAGAATCAAGATTCCTCCCGCTGGTCGGAATGACATCGTTTTTGAAGTTAACTAAGTCTTAACTTCAAAAAAAGAGAGTCAACTGCGATAGCTTATTAGTTATTTTATAACATGGCGGAAGCTCTTAGGTTATCAGGTGGTTTTTAAGTCTACACTTCCTTAAACCGTTGAATCATATCTGTCAGTTTATTTGATTGTTTTGACAATGCTTCTGCTGTAGAGCTAGCTGAATTAGCACCGGATAATACATTTTCAGCACTATTACTAATTTGCACAATATTTTTATTGATATCTTCACTCACAATACTTTGCTCTGCAACAGCAGCAGCAATCTGGGTATTAATATCACTCATGCCACTTACTTCTTCAGCAATTAAATTTAACGACTCAATTGCTTTAGAGACTTGTTTTTCACTATCAGTCGCAGATTGTTTGCTCTTGCCCATAACATCAATTGCATGAGCAACTGCATTGTTTAAATTTTCAATCAATTGTTGAATTTCTTGAGTGGATTCCTGGGTTCTTCCGGCTAATGTTCTCACTTCATCCGCAACTACTGCAAAACCACGACCTTGTTCACCTGCTCGCGCTGCTTCAATTGCCGCATTTAATGCCAATAAATTAGTTTGTTCCGCTATAGATCTTATCACATCAATTACGGTACCAATATTTTGCGAGTTTTTATCAAGTTCCGAGACCACCTCAGCGACATCTTGTACTGCCTGGGTAAGACCTTGCAAACCATCTGCCGCACCAGAGGCGTGTTGTACTCCTTGTTGAGAGTGGTTGTCTGCATCGTCTGCTTTCTGAGAAGCATAAACTGCATTGCGGGCTACCTCCTGTACAGTCGCAGTCATTTCAGTCATTGCAGTAGCCACTGAATCTGTTTCGGCGGCTTGATCTTGAATCGAAGCGTTAACACTAGCAAGAGCCTGAGCGCTATCCTCGGCATTTTCTTCAATATGAACAGCAACGTGTTTTATCTGTCCCAAGATAGTTCTTAATTTTGCTTTAAGTAATTCGGCGGACAGTTGAATTTGGCCAATTTCATCTGAACGGCCTGTGTATATAAGTGCCATCACCGGGTTATTAATGTCTTTATGCACTGTTGCTACAGCTTTCTTTAATGGTGAAAATGCCCAACCTGAACCCAATGCAAAAATACTGATACTCACTGCAATACCAACAATAATTGGAAGCATATGATCTGCAGGCATATAGTATTGAGACATGGCACCAGCACTAACAGCCAATATATTTACCAGAATAGTTCGGTTTTTCAAAGTAAGGCGATCAAAAATACCACCTAACTTAGGCGCTTTTCCTGTATTAAGTTGTTGATAAACTTTTTTGGCACGCTCCACCCTTTCTGCTGAAGGCTTTGTTCTAACAGATTCATAACCCGTTATCTGTCCCTTTTCAACAATAGGAGTGACATAAGCATCAACCCAGTAATAATCTCCATTTTTACATCTATTCTTTACAATCCCCATCCAGTGTTTGTGTGCTTTCAAATGTTGCCATAAGTCAGCAAAAGCCGCTTCCGGCATATCGGGATGACGAACAATATTATGATTTACGCCATCTAGTTCTTGAATAGTGAATCCACTGATATTTAAAAATATTTCGTTATAGCTAGTAATGGTACCTTTAAGATCAGTTGTAGAAATAATTTCATCATTTGCAGAAAAAGTGACTTCATAATTCGTTATAGGTAAGTTTTTTTTCATAATACTTATTGTCCAGGAATAATGGGTATTGCTAAATACGAAAAACAAACTAAATCGAGTAAATTATTTTGATAGGATTCAGGTCCTTTTTGCAAAACCATTGTTTTATTTCGCTTTAAAATAGTATCTATTAGAAAACTAAAATTGTTGACAAGTGTTACTGATCCAGATTTATTCCAAGAGCAAATGAAATTTTCTTAGATTCCTCGTATATTTTACTTGCCATACATTGTAATTGTTTGGCTGAGCAGGGTGAGCATTCCCATTGAGAAGGAAAGCAACATTCTGAAATTTTTTGCTCAAGTTCTTTTGCTTGCATTGAAAGAATTTCAGGTTCCAGCATAATTAATATACTAAAAAAATCAGCCACTTGTATAACATGTAATAAATTT
>JAJRUF010000270.1 GCA_024277935.1 Gammaproteobacteria bacterium | reverse complement strand
TTGCCATTGTGGTATATGCTCTTGCATCACGGCTTTATTTTGAGAGGGGCTCATAAATGTCTCCGAAATTGATTGGAGGTCATAGTTTGCCCTTTTTTAACGTAGTTTAGAATGTGTACTTTAATTGACGCATACGCATAAAAGATCTAACATTTTTACCACAGAGATCACTGAGAACACGGAGTTTTTTGAACGTCAAGCCTCAGAGATCTCTGTGGTTTTTTGAATTTTCTTTATCCCCGTTCCCACGCTTCTGCGTGGGAATGCAGACCGAGCCAGGTAAAAGTACTGTATGCATTCCCACCGAGGACGATGGGAACGAGAATTGATTTATGGCCATGTCGTGCAAGCGAGTATTCCCTCAGTAATTGCAGCAGCCTTTATTGCTTGAAAGTAACGTGGAGTTCCTAGTCCCTTTTCTATCTCATTTTTTGCCAAGTTTCTCCAGCCGATAATATCATTACTTCCTCGTTGATGTCTTATCGACTCTGTAGTGGGGTGGCGAGCAATTTTCTTTAAAATATTACGGTCTACTATGCTGTCAAGTATACGTTTAACTTCATCAATATCCCAAAGATTTTTAACGTTAGAGGGGTCAGTTCTCAATAGATTTACCACCAAGGTCTTTAAGCTATTTCTACCCCCAGCACGACTTTCTTCCCATGAAGAACCACCTTGACCACCAAATGTCAAAGCTCTCCAAAATAATCTTGTCACTCTATCCATTGACTCTAAATTTAAATCACCTAAAAAAGTATCATTTTGTTGCCTCAAATAGACATTAAAAATTGTACGTATTCGGTCATGCCTAATGCCTACAAACCGGTTATCTGATGAATCTGGGTCATCAACAACAAGATGTCTCATTGCGCCATAATTTAAATATCTACGCATTCTTCGTTGAATAGAAGGCATATATACTTTATCTAGTCCACTTCCACGAAAATTTCTAATATATGTTGCCCCTGATGGTCTTGTAAATGATCTATCTTCAGATGGACCTCTCCCTAAAAATGGCATTCCACTTTCTCGAATCCCAATTATTAACGCTAAGGCATGAGTCTCATTTGTTATTGAAACATTGTCTCTAATGCTAGGAAGTGACTCATTGATTAATTCAGGAACTCTAGCTGCTCCGTATAGTTCAAGTGCACGTAAGAAACGGGATTCACAATACTCTCTCAAAGGTAAATAATAAATAGGGACATTATATTCATCATTATTTGATCTTATTCTTTCAAATACTTTGTGATTATGAAATGACCTTCCTGCTTGCTCAGCAATGTTTAATATTTGTTGTTTCCACATATTAATTCCACAAGTTTTTTATAGGGAAATGTTCTTTAGCTAAAGTGGATAACTCAAGGAGGTAGAGGGTAAAACCTGTAGCTTAACAAATCATTCTCATTAATAACAGTCTTTTGGGGTGCAGGTTTTAATCTACATTCTTTAGTCTAAGAGCATGATAAATGCAGTGTTCCAATAAGGGAAAAATTGTTAGAAATAAATCTCTTATTTTGAGGGTTCCCCACTCCTTTTGTCTTGATGTTACTATAGCCGACTTAATTAATATCGACCATTAACTGTTTAATTCCATCGGCAGATAAAGAGGCAAAATAAACTGTTTTTTTATTTAAAAAAATACCAGTTGTTCCACTATAGGACCAATGAAAGTCAACGGCCATTATTTTATTTAACTGAATACCAGAATGACTGATGGAAAGCACGGCTAGACGATCAGGGCTGCTGGGATAAACTATTTTAACTTTGCCATTTTCTAATAACGAAATAGCCGGTTTAGCTTCTCGGACTAGCGGTGGTAATAATGTATTTTGTGCAATAACATTGCCGTCATTGGAAATTAAAAACCCAAAGCCTTTATTATTTTTGTAGGTTCCACAAACAAAAAACAAATCTAGCGATGAAATGTACTGCACCGTATAATGATAATATTTTAACCCATTGACTAATTCAGTGGAGCCATTAACCCAACTCTGAGTTACTGGATTAAAAACTCTATATATAAGTTTTGCATAGTCTGTACTATCTACATAACGCTGCCAAAGCAATAAGGCATGAGTGTTAGACCCCGCAGTCAACGGCCACCAGTCCCGAGTATGGTCGCCAACAGCAACATTTTTTTGTGTTAAAAAGTGGCCTTTTGAATTATACAGGCTGAGTAATACATCGTTTCCCGAACCGAGGTTATCAACACCACCTCCATCAATCCAGCCTTCTGAATAAAAAACTACAAAGTGATTGTTAACCGCAGCAACATGTCCGGAATGCCCACCATCTAAAACTATATTTTGGTATTTTTTGACTGGCTTCATTGAAGAGTCAAAAATCGCATAAGTTTGGGCTAGACCATTTTTTGCCTGGTAGGCATCCTCCATGGTTACTATAATATGGGCATCTTTGCTGATAGCTGAACTAGCCGGTTCCTGAGCTCCGGGTGCGGCAATAATTTTAACCGGCTTTATTTGTGGAGATAACGGATTTATAAAGGAATAATATACATCGTGCGTCCACTCACCTTCTGAGTCCTCGCCCGTTGGGGGATTACCTGAACTGGCCCAAATTAACACATAGCGATCATTTGATAGCTTTAAAATGTCAATGCCATGTTGAAAAGACCGGCTGTCTTGAGAGTGGTCAGGAGATTGTTGGGCAATGGCAGAAGAGCTTGCAGTCAGAAGTGAAGCCTGAAACAAAACAACAATGACAAGAGCAAAGCTTAGAGAATGGTGCTTTATCATTTTATGGCCTGAATAATGTTTTGCGTAATGAAATGGTCGATTTTAAAATATTAAAATCTTGAGAATCAATATTCCAGTTAAAGGGATAATAGGATAATTGAATGGCTTTTGATTGCATAAGTTGTAAATAAGTCATTTTCATGTTCTGCTCTAAAAAGCGATCATTCCTTTGTTTGTTTTCCATAGAAAGTTCAACAATAAGCTTTTTAGAAGCCTGGGAAGAATTAAATAGCGGCATTATTAAATTTTTCCAGGAACCATCAGTCGTAGTTGTTAATGCAAGCTCTATTAAGCGGTAGTCACAACAAGTATTAATGGAGTCCTCTATTGTGTTAAAACTTATCGTAGGCGAAACAGCTAGTGCTGTTTTGATTTCTGGTCGGTAATATTTAACCTGTGTGGACAGTTGTTTTAGCCAGGCCGGGTCACTATCACTTTCAGTGGCTTTGGTTTGTGATGGATAGTCGGCAAAAAGAATACCATCTATTTGAGTGGATTTAGCCAAGTCCTGATAAATTTGCAGAATAGCTGCCTTGTTTGCTGGCTTTTTGTTGAGTAATGAAAAAGAATGAGAAGGCATCCAGGCATACACATTGAGCTGAGCGCGAGTTTCAAGTTGCCATTCAACACGATTTAAAAAATCCCCCACCATTTTTAAATGACGATTTGGAAAATAGGCGGTATCAATTAATCCATCTCCATCGCGATCAGCCACTGCCTGTAGGAAAACTGTATTTATTTTAAGGGCTTTGATTTTGTCAATCAGATGTCCCAGGTTGGCATTCGCGCGGTTAGCATCGGCATTGTAAAGTGTTTCAATGGGAACTCGAACGGCTCTGATGGGTTCTGACTTGTTAATGTGTTCCAATGTATAAACAAAATCCTTAAGCTTTGGATTAGCTTCAATCAACACTCGGCGAATTTCTCGAGAGTCCGAAAGCTTGTTACTACCATCCCGTAAGGTGAGAGTCAATGGCATACCCGCTTTTGCAGAAATCTCAATGGTTTCATAGCTGTATTCGCCGTAAGGCCAAACCATAACACGCGGACGTTTACCGGTATGTTTTTTAATTAAGGCTGAATTGCGTTGTAAGTCTGACAATATTCGTTGTCGATATTGTTGGTCACTACTATAGGTTTGACTCTCTTTATTATTATAGGCGCGGGTGACAGCCGCAGGCTCTACATTGCCCTGTGGGTTGGCAAGAATACCATGATGTAAATTGTAACTGTGGGAGGCAATTTCCACCAATCCAGAGTCACTCATTTCCTTAATTTGTTGCCAGCTAAGAAAATCACTACGTGGCTTTAAATAGCGGTCACCATAATGAACCATAGTATTCATTTTTGGTTCTAGCCAGGTGCCTACCACGGCAATAACTGCTGAGTAATCATAGGCTTTAAGTAATGGAAATAGAATTTTATAAACACTGGCATAGCCATCATCAAAACTGAGCAGAATAGCTTTTTCAGGAAGATTTTTCTCACCTTTCATTGCTTTTATCAAATCATCA
The DNA here is from genome assembly GCA_024277935.1 of Gammaproteobacteria bacterium. Taxonomy (GTDB): domain Bacteria; phylum Pseudomonadota; class Gammaproteobacteria; order Methylococcales; family Methylomonadaceae; genus QPIN01. Next base: position 21,519 of record JAJRUF010000270.1, on the reverse strand, counting down.
ATGCTGATGACATGGTAGTTATGGGCTTTTAACCAGGAAAACTGTGCAATCAAAGCATCGGTTCCTATCGCAAATTGATCGCTATCTAGGTTGTCAGTCAAATCATTGCGGATATCGTGATAACAAAGTGCAATAAAGCTATTATTGCTTTCAGCAAATAGTGGCTTTGTCCACAAAAATAAAAACAAAATAATGATTCTGAACATTACAAAAATCTCACATTAAAATTCAAAAAACCGCTGATACCATTTTCTCGTCCACCATCGTAAACCTGGGTAAAACCGGCTATCCCATAATTTAATTCCAGATACTTGCCAAACTGCCACTGATGTTCATACTTGAGGGTACCCGTCATGGTTGCAGTATAATTTTGTTGCCAGTACATTCCCGGATTCAGGCTGATGTGTTGATAAAAAGTAGTATTGTAGTCACGATAGCTTAAAATATGAGTGCCAAGTTTTATGGTTGCAGAAACATCCTGGAGAGGATTAAAGTAAATCGCATTGACCGACTTATTGTGCGAGTAAAAAAGTTCGCTTCCTAGAAATAATTTCCAGTATGACGATAATAACCAGTTTTGTTTTCCTGAAAGTAGAATTTCTTGGCGTTTGTTGCCATCGGTAAAATCAAGATAATGACTACTGATTGATAATTGACGGTTTTCATTGGCTCGGTAATTAATTTCAGCACTAAGCGAGCGAGCAAAAATATTACTTCCCAAGGCTCTAAGTGGTGTTTGTTCGCTGGGTGTATCAAATTCGGCGGCTATAGACCAATGGTCATCAAATTGGTAGCGTCCGTTCAATTTTACACCGGTTTGATTACTGATAAATTGATTCTGGTGCAATTCGGTTGATAACAGCCAGTTGGTATCTTGATACTCTAACCCCATCCCTTCCCTTTGAGCTGTACTATTTCCTTCTGGAAAATTACTTTGACTGTGACGATAATGGGCAAACAGACGGTAATGATAGGCCAGAGGGTGGGAGAACAAAACGCTGTCTGAGGTAATGGATAGACTGCCTTTAGTCGACCCTGAACTGTTTTGAGCAAATGTTTGCTGACGGAATTCATAGGCATTAACAGAATGCCAGCTATCTAACAAACGTTGTGCCTGCCGGTCAAAACTGAATTTACTCAGTTTTATAATGGATTTTTCTGCTTGTTGATAGCGGTTTATGGCAATCAGGTTTTGAGCATGACCGAGACGAAGCTGTAAGTGTTTGGGTTCTACGGCCAACCCAGCCTGGTAAAGTTGTTCGGCTTGCCTAAACCATCCGCGCCAGGCATAAACAGTAGCTAGTTCATTGCGAATGTCTTGGTTGGCAGGAGCCTGCTTGAGTAAATTTTCCAGCTTATTTTGAGCCAGTGAATAATCGTTTGCGTAGGCTTTAGCAATCGCAGATAGTATTTCAGTCTCGGTTTTATGTGGATTAGGTTTAATTCGTAAGGGATGTTTACCATCACTGCGCGTTTTTCGCTGAGAGGGTTCCTGTTTGTTTAGCTTATCTATGTATGCTATGGCCTGTTCTAGTTGTTCAGCTTCTACCAAGGCATAGAAAAGTGCTATTTTCCAGTTAAACTTTTCAGGTGCTTGTTGCAGTGCAATGCGATACAACTGAACGGCCTGTTCTGGTTGATGTAAATAGAGATAAGCATCAGCAACGGCGGCTAATACATAAGCAGGTACATGTTTATCTGCAAGTTTTAAGCCCTTATAATTTTGCAAAACCTGTGACATTTTCCAGCGATCACGTAACGCAACAATTAAATCGAAACGAATTCGTTTTTTTAGCCATTTGTTATCTGGCTGTTTCTTCAAATCAAGCTGAGTTAACAATTTTTCAAGCTGCTTAATTGCGGTTTCAGTTTCTGTAAACCGATGGCTTTCATCATGTAAAGGTATTTTTCCCCAACGAATGACAGATACTGCATGACTACTTTTTAGCAATAGCCATTGCCGGCTAGAAAATAACTGTGGATTTTGTTGGGCAAGCCATAGGGAAATTCGTGTAGCACCTAGTTTACTGAGCATCACAACCTGGTTACGCAAAGCTGTTTGATTATCAGGAATGATGAGCAAAACCTGTTGGTAATGACTCAATGCAGTCAGCCAATGTTTGTTATTGGCCTCGCTACAAGCTGAATCAAGTAAGGTTGTAACCTTATCCGTCAGATAGCGAGTTGCTTTTTCACTTTTGCAGAAACCGCTTGCCGATGCTTTGGCCATTGGGAAGTTTAGTAGCAAAAAAGCAAACAATATAAGGGTAAAATACCGAGTAATAACAATAGATTCAGAATGCCTTGTCAAGTAAAGAGTGCTTGTTTCCATAGTTTAGCCGACAATTGTCGTTTGAACATTACTATATTCTGAGCCAGTCAGAGGAGTATTCCAGACAGGTTTTACCGACTGAATCAATCCTGTACCTTCTTGGTGGTGAACAAGAATCAGGCGGCTGAGAGAAAGGTCAAAGCTACCTTTTATATAGTTAGGCGCGCGTTTATTTTTCTTTTTATAGTTTTCAGTGAAACGGTTGCGACCTAATTGGCATAATACTGACCAGATTAAAAAAAACAACAGAACTGCAAATATGGTAAGCATTTGATCGCTTAATGTACTTGCTAAACGAGATAAAGTTGCGCTTCCCTCCGATGAAGCCTTATCACTCAAGCCGGCGAGGATTAATAATGAATTCATTATCGGCAACCATAAATAGAGCCAGAAACTCCAGCCAATAATTGTAAAGCCATTGCTTAACCCTCGATAAATCATAGGCTGCTGATTGAAATGGTCAAGAATCAAGGGCTGTTGCTCTGATAATTTCAGCTTATAATTTTCATTGTGGACAATGTCATTATTTGTCGTGACTTTGCTTTGCTGCTTATTGAGTGTGGACTGAACTTCCTTGATAGAGTCATTTTGTATACCTCGATCAGGGCTTACCCAACGAGCACGAACACCGTGCCCACGAAAAAAGGATTTTGGAATTGCCGTTATAATGGTTAACATGTTAATCAACCAGAAACCAAACGGATACCATACAGTCCACAAATAATAACGCAGTAATTTGTGGTCATAATGTCGATCCAGCATCACTGCTACTAACATTTGCAACAAACAAGTTGTACCAATAATAACACCACTAAATTCTGGTAACATGACGGTCATCGATTCGCTCATATTAACCTGTTTTTGGGGTATTTCGGCAATGGGTGTGGATAAAGTAGGGTGTGAAACAACCGGTTGTACATGTACAGTGACAAAATAAGCATTCAGTGTGTGCTCTAGAGTTTCGAAAGCAACTGACAAAAACTCAAATAAATAATTGGCAAATACCAATGAAACAGAGCAAGCCCAGACAATACTAAGTAAATGTTCAAACATTAGTGGCCACATAGGGTAGCTACGCCAATCTTTAAACATGGATTTATATTTTCTAATAATCTGTAAACCGCCCATCGCCCAACGCAATCTTTGTTTCCATAAACCGGATAAGGATTCCGGCATTAATATCCAGGCAAGTGCTCTAGGTTCAAAATCCACCTGCCAACCTTTAAGCTGAAGCTTCCAGGTAATATCCATATCTTCAGTTAGCATATTTGGGCTCCAGTAATTTACATCTTTGAGTGCTTCATAACGAAAAGCAGTAATAACTCCGGACGCAGTAAATATATGGCCATAAAAAGTTTTTTGGGCTCGTTTGATCAAACCGACTAAGGATGAAAATTCACCTACTTGTAAACGGCCCAGTAGAGTAGATCGAGTGCGGATACGTGGATTGCCGGTAACTGCACCTATTTTTTTGTTGGAATTGAAGTGATGTATAAACCAAGTGATAGCATTAGTATCCAGCAAGGCATCTCCATCAATACCAATGATATACTCACCCGTTGCTAATTGAGCTGCTGTATTTAAAGCAACAGCTTTACCCTGATTTTCGGCATGATGAATTACCCGTAAACGATTATCTTGAGCAGATAATTGTTCCAGAATTTCTTTAGTATTATCTGTACTGCCATCATTCACAGCAATAATTTCGTAATTACTGTAATTTAAAGAAAATAAATGACTGATTACTTCAACTGCATTGCTTTCCTCATTAAAACAGGGAACAACAATAGTGACGCGAGGCTGATGGTTTATAAGGGGTAACTTTTTACGTCGAAATTCATGCCGAAAATAAAAAAAGATAGCTCCCAGCATCCATAAGTAAGCCATATAAAGGGGGTAATAATAAGTAAACCCTAATAACAATTGAAGATAATAAAATAATTTAATGGATAGTGCTTCTAGCATGGCATTAACCTTTTTGTCTCGTAGACTTGTTTACAAACAAAAAATATGCCAATAAATATTATATTGTTTAATAACAATATAATAGCTGTAAATAAAGAGAAAGTTATGAATGAAAAATAGATAGATACTGCAAAAAAAGTATGCTTTATACAATTTTTGCAGGTAACAGGGTTTAAATTAGGTGTCTTGCTGGTGACAAAAAAATCAGCAACTTATACTCAATAATCAAGTTTTAATGTCAGTCATCTGTAGAGTGGACTTTAGTCCGCTACCGAAGCAGTGTTTTTTGAGCTATAGTGGACTAAAGTCCGCCCTACAAAACCACATATAATTTAGATTTTTTGTGCCAAAAATTCTGTTCCAATAATTAAAAATATTTTTTCAGTTTATACCATAAGGAACGTTCACTGATTTGTAATAATTGTGCGGCTTTAGCTTTATTGTCAGCTGTTTTAATTAATGCCTGTTTTATTAGTTTTTTCTCCAAATTTTCGACTTGTTCCTGTAAAACTAAACTGTTGGGTGGTTGGCTCTGTGCCATATCTGTCGAAGATAATTGCTGTTTTGTAGCAAGGCAAATTTCATTGGGTAAATGTTCGACATTGATAGTCTTTCCCATACTCAATACTACGGCTCTTTCCATAATGTTTTCCATTTCCCTAATATTTCCGGGCCATGGATAAGATGAGAGGTATTCTATTGCTGTTTCAGTTAAGAGTGGTTCAGGAACCGAGCAACCTATATCTGTCGCATGTTTATTAATAAAATGCCTGGCTAATGCAATAATATCTCCTTGCCGGTCGCGCAACGGGGGGAGTTCAATTGAAAAAATATTTAAGCGGTAAAATAGATCTTCACGTAATTTTTGTTCCTCGACGGCTAGTCTGGGGGCTTTATTGGATGCTGCAATCACTCTGATATCGACGGAAATAGTGCGGTTGCTTCCCAATCTTTCCAAGGTACGTTCCTGCAATACCCTGAGTAATTTGGCTTGCAGATTAATGTCCATTTCAGTAATTTCATCGAGAAATAAGGTACCATTATTGGCTAATTCAAATTTCCCGATACGTTCCTTGTTAGCACCGGTAAAAGCCCCTTTACTATAACCAAATAATTCACTTTCCATAATATCGGCAGGAATAGCAGCACAGTTCAAAGCCACAAACAATGACTCCGCTCGGGGTGAAGCCCGATGAATTTCCCGGGCGACTAATTCCTTGCCAGTTCCGGTTTCACCCTGAATAAATACTCCTGTTTTAGTGGGTGCAACCTGTTTTATCAGGGTGTAAACCTGTTGAATGGCAGGGCTCATACCGATAAAATTACCCCAGCCTTTTTCCACTTCCTGGCGTAGGTATTGATTTTGCCTTTGCACAGTAGTCAAGCGCAAGGTTCTTTTTACAGCAGCCTCCACAGTTTCCAGTTCAAAAGGCCGAACTATATAATCACAGGCTCCATATTTCATCGCTTCAACAGCTGTTTCCACAGTGCCATAAGCGGTAATGACGATGATGGGGGTGTCGCTATTTTGCTCGTGTAATTTTCTAATTAAACCTAAACCATCCAGTTGAGGCATCTTCAGGTCGGTAATAATCAGGTCAACATTTAATTCACTGAGTACTACGAGCGCTTTATGCCCATTCTCGGCCTGATAAATATCGTACCCCATCTGTTTGAGGAGTATTTCAAGCAAACGACGCATTTTAGCTTCATCATCGACTACTAATATCTTGTATTCTGACATCTTATTTATCCACCTCTTTTATTGGTAAGAGTATATGAAAACAGCTACCACCTATGGGGTTATCAGCCACAAATATTCTTCCATGATGGGCTATAATAATTTGTTGTACAACAGTTAAACCTAAACCGATACCGCTTTCCCTGCGAGTAAAAAATGGGTCGAACACTTTGGCTTTATCTGCATCCGTTATCCCCGGTCCATCGTCACAAATTTGAATTTCCATGACTTCTGCATGGCGGGTGGTAATGACTTTTATTTTTCCACCGCTGGACACATGCTGAGATGCATTAATAATCAGGTTAAGAAAAACCTGGATAAGCTGATCTCGGTCACACATCATCTCAGCATTGACCGAAGTAAATTTTTTTTCCAGGTAAATCTGTTTTACGGCTATCTTGGTATTCACCAGTTCAAATACATGTAGCACAATTTGATGTAAATCATAGCTTAAAAATTCAGGCTCTTTAGGGCTAGCACAGGCTAGTAAAGAACTTATTAACACATTGAGGCGTTCGGTTTCGCTGACAATAAAGTCAGTCATTTCCTTACCTATATCACTGAGTTGCGCTTCCCGTTGCAGTATTTGTACAGAAGAGCGTAATATTCCCAGTGGAGTTCTAACCTCATGCGCCATACTGGCGGCCATCTCACCGATAACCGCCAATTTAGCCGCTCTGACTAGGTCCTGATGTGATTTTTCCAGATTATTGATCATTTGTGCAAACCGGCTACTTAATTCGGTGATTTCCTGGCTGGTTTGCAGTACCGGTGGAGTTGTCTGCTTGCCTTGCATAAAATCTCGGGTAAAATCAGCTAGTTTAATGATAGGTTTGGCTATTTTTGCAGACATCCAGAAAGAGGCTGTTACCGCCAATATCAGGGTAAGGACTAAAAATAATCCCAGAACTTGCCATAGTTGTGCTGTGGATGCTAATGCCACATCACTGGGTTGCATAATCAAAACACTCCAGCCGAAATGGCCAAAAGTTCGATACCCCTGTGAATGGGCATAAGCAATTAACATGGGTTTGCCCGCCAGCAAATCAATTGTACTGGTGAGTTCACCGGTTGCCTCATTTCCCAGTTTCAAATTTTTACCTAAAGGAAAAAAACGCCACTCTGCTAGCTCTCTTATGTTGCTTGATGCGGCAATAATTCTGTTTTTTTCATCTAATAGTAAAGCATAGGAAGGTGCCGACGAACTACTAAAGGGCAAGGGTATTTCCAGCAGTTTATAGATCTCCTGCCAATCAAACCCTGCATATAACAGGCCTAAATCAGTGCTTTGAAAAAGATCTGGAATACGGGTGAACATAAACAATATATTGTGTTGAAGGTCAACTTCTTGTAACCAGATATTTTTTTTTAATGCGGTTGCTTTTAGAGGTGGGCGGTGAAATTGTTGAGCAGGGCTGGTTTGTTTAAATTCATTATTCGCCATTAGTAGATTGTTGGTATCGACCACAAATATTTGTCGATAGATCCCATCATAACCTTGAGTCACTTCTCTTAAAAACAAGGCTATGCGTTTATCAATATCCTGAACCCGGATATCTTGCATAACGGCCAACCGACTCCAGATTGAAATATTTTCCATCCGTTCAAATAAGGTCATATCTATTTGCCGCATAATGGTGGATGCTTGTGATTTAAGCTTTTGTTCAGTTTCTGTCCTTAAAATATTTTGTAAATGCGTATAAATCATGATAGAAATCATCAAAGCAGAGGTTATACTAATTAACAAATAAGAAACTAGTAAAATACTCCGAATGGACATCGCTTTTCTCATTAAAATACCCGTATGCTTAATTGTTTAAAATTATCTATTTTTATGGTTTTAAAATTCATTGTACTTTTTTGTTATTCATTGTTGGCAATGGCTGAACAACAAAGTATTGAATCAAATTATCATTGGGGGCGTGGGTTAAAACCAGCTGGTAACAGTTTAACTCTGGGTGGTTATGCTAATGCCGCCTATGAAAACCTAGATCATCAAGGGAATAAGGTGGCCATTGATGATCTGAGCTTATTTATCACTTGGAACCCTAGTTCACGACTTCATTTTTTTTCCGAGCTGGAATTTGAAGATGCCATCAGTAGCAACCGTGGAATCAGATTTTCCAATCAAACATTTTTAGTGGAACGGTTATATGCCGATTACCTGATTAATGAAACGTCAAAACTTCGCTTCGGAAAGTTCCTTACACCGGTGGGTATCTGGAACAGTATTCATGCTGCACCTCTGGTTTGGACAACAACACGCCCCCTGATTACTGAAAGGTCTGTCTTTGCGGCTCATACCAGCGGTTTAATGCTCAGCCGTGATTTTATTGTGAATAATCACAACTTGGTGGTCTCAGTTTATGCTGATGATTCACAAAACCTTGATCTCAAAAAAAATAGAATTGTCTTTAAAAATGCATTAGGTACTCGGATAAATTATGAAATAATTGACCATCTACAAATTGGTTTTTCCTTTCTTTCATTCAAGAATCAGGCCGTTTTTAACCATTCTGACAGAAATCACCTTTTTGGGGGAGATTTTTTGTGGAAAAAAAAGGGCTTCGAACTACAGTCAGAGTTTGCCTATCGTCATGGTGGGCAACGGCAGGGGAATGAAGTTGGTTTGTACTTGCAAGCTGTTGCTCCTCTTGGGCAACATTTTTCTGCTGTCGGGCGCTATGAATTTCTTAATGGCACACATCACAGGAATAATCTCACCGAGACTGGTAGCATCAATTTGGGCGTTGCTGGTATTGTCTGGCGACCCTATACACCATTAGCCATCAAAACAGAATACCGCTTTGGAGGAGGCGATTCTATTATTGCTCCCGATGGCTTTTTTATGTCCATTTCAACATTTTTTTGATTATGTTGATACGCATATTTATTTTAACGATATTACTACTGTTGGCTATGTCGCCACCTTCTATAGCCAATGAACTACTGATTATTGCTGCAAAAAATTATTCAGAAAAACACATCAATAAAAAGAAAATCACCAATATTTTCTTACGCAAGCAATTAATCAATCAGCAGGGGAAACGATGGGTTCCTGTTAATCTGAATCCTCAGCATCCGTTACGAATGGTGTTTTCAGAATTGTTTTTTGATCAACAACCAGAAGAAATGGATAATTTTTGGAATATTAAATATTTTCAAGGTTTCAGCCCACCCTATGTTGTGAATTCACAAGAGGCCATGCTTCGTTTTGTAGTCTCTACACCGAATGCAATTGGCTATGTTTCTCCCTGTTTTGTTAATGAGAACGTAAAAGTTATTTTCAAAATAAGGATTAAGGCAAAAATGGGGTTTAAATCACAGTGTAAGTAATATATTCGTTAGAATCCTGCAAACTTTGTTGCTAAAAAAGACGATGCATACCTTTTTTGCATGATCTCTGTCTTTGTTGTACTGATAGAAAAGAAAGTAGCAATGTACAAGGGGCAAGAAACTTAAATAAGGGGGCTGGAAATAAATAATTATCCATTATTGCACAGGATTTTTGTTTTTATTCAGCCGTGTAGAAAAGGCGCATAGCAAGCTACGCAGTCTATCGCAAAAACAAATCAATAAAAAACTGCAGATGTGACTACGTGAAGTATAAATTGTAGAACGGACTTTAGTTCGCTATAGAGACCAAGTTTATACATTATTGCGGACTAAAGTCCGCACTACAAGGTTCTGTCTTAATTTATAGCTTGAACCCATAATTAACGGATATTCCACCACCCCAGTCAGCAGTACTTCGGGTAAAACCTTTGATTATGTATTCTTGAATAGACCAGTTTTTTGTTATTTTTTGGCTGCTAAACCCCGTGAGTTGGTGTTTTTCAGCACTAGTGTTACTTACTTTTTCTCGCCATGAATAATCAACGCCAGTTGATATGGTTGAATTTACTTTATAAACGAGCCCTGCTGAAACAAAGAACACATTATTTAATCGAGAACTACCATAAACTTTATAGCCTACTTTGGTATAAGGCGTTAGTGTATCGAATACTTTAAAGAAATCTAATTTAAAAGAGTAATCAACTTTCCCTGTTCCTAAGCCTTTACTTTTGCTTGCTGTCCCCAAACTAACGTTCCCTTCGGCATTGATTAAAAATTTATATGCTTTGTTATAGTAAAAGTTATAACGGGCTGATGCTGAAATATCGCCTAAGCCTGATTCGGTTGTTCTGGTGCTTACAACCCTTTGCCCTATTTGGCCTATATCTTTAATAACATTTTTAGGTCCCGTTTTTTCAAGGTAAGGCACTGTTAATTTTAAGCGAAATTTATCATATTTATATTTGAAGGTAAATGGGATAAAATAAATGTCGGTACTTTCAGTGCTTCCATAATTACCTGTTAAATAGGTTGCACCCGTTGAAAATGAAAGTTTCTCACTCGCAATAATATCAACAGAAAAAAACGATATTATGATGAAAAAAAGAGTCGATATTTGTTTAGTCATTATCTTTAACCTTAAGTATTTACGGGGCTTCTATTTCTGGTACTTCAGGTGGCTCGAATTCGGGCGGTGCTTCTATTTCAGGTACTTCGGGTGGCTCGAATTCGGGCGGTGCTTCTATTTCTGGTACTTCAGGTGGCTCGAATTCGGGCGGTGCTTCTATTTCAGGTACTTCGGGTGGCTCGAATTCGGGCGGTGCTTCTATTTCTGGTGTTTCAGGAATCTCAACGCCTGTTGCCTCATCTATACCAGGTATTTCAATTGTAGAGGCAGATTCTTCAATATCAGCGCTGTTTGAAACCTCTGGTGCTTCAGTTTGTGTTATTTCGGGATTATGATTGCTATACGGACTTTCCGATATTTTAGACTCGGCTTTTTGTGTATCGTGTTCAAATTGATTTTTAGTATTATATTGATTTTTAGTATTATTATGAGGCCGAGGCTGTTGAGTTTGTTCTATTTCATGCCTATCGATAAAATCTTTAATAAAGATATGCCCAATTTTAACTTCATGATCATTATCCATTGACCCACTAAAAATCACACTTTGATTTTTTGGTAAGTTTGATAAGACATTTTTTAATTGGCCTGAGACAGGTATTTCAACCTGACCTATTTTTATATGATCTTGCTGCTTATTAAAATGAACTAAGCCCTCTATGTTAAATGTTTGCCCACTTGTAAGCTTGGAGGTTGTTATTTGTTGGGCAATAATTTTCTCAGCTTCTACTAAGCCCCTAACAGTTACCTCCTGGCCTTCTTTGATTGATGGTTGATTGGGTGTAGAAATGCTTATACCTTGAACAGTAAACCCTTTAGCGGTGATATGCTTAGCAATACCAGTAATTTGCACATTATTAGTTGAATTTGAATGAGCAATTCGGCTAGCGACAATCCCCCCATCAGCCTGTCTTAGTCCACTTATTCGGATAAAACTTCCTTTTTGTATATTGGTAAGTTTTATAGTGTCTTGTGGAAGGTATGTTTTGCCTGATAAGTACACTTTTTGGCCTAAAACAGTAAGTTGCTGCAATTGAGGGTTTATGTCAGTAACGGGGCCTGCAACTATATTTATCACATTAATATCTTTAGCATACACTTCATTGCCTGTACCTGAAACATTGGCAGAGACGACTTGACCTAATGCGAGTTGGCCTACGTTAGATGCTTCACCATTAGCATGTACAGGCGTTGATGGGGTATAGTGAATTTCTATCCCATTGACACATATACTTCCGAATCCTGTAATAGTCCCAATAATAATACTAGCTTGCTTATCTGCTTTTTGACCAGTACCGCCAATACCACTGCTATTTGCGATTGCGCCTGTGCCTCCTATGCCGCTTCCATTGGTTTTTGTCAAAGGAGAACCTGTTCCACCTATTCCACTATTATTGTTTAGTAAAGCAGGAGTCCCCGTGCCTCCAATTCCACTACCGGAAATAGCACACATACCCGCATGAGAATTTATAGGGATAAAAGATAGAAAACCAAGAAGTAAAAAAACAGGGAAGAATACAGGCTTCATTTAATTATTCCTCAGCCTGAATGCTAGGGTTTTGCTTGTCAGTATGGTAAAAATATAGCCCTAAACGCATTCTATTCACTGCCTTTTCTGTCGATTTGTCTTTATTTTGTAATGCCAGAGCATGACTATTTATTTTCAGTAGAGTTTCCATTCCCAGTTTTTCTGATAATGCGGTGAGCTCTTCTACGGATTCTATTGAGAGTTGGTCGTAATAAACGGCTCGCTCAAAAAAAGCAGGGGCTTCATTTTTTAAATTATCTAAAGCCGCTGCAAGATGATCATGACAGTTTTCACCAAAAAACCAGGTTTTTTCCTGATCATCCTGTTGAGGAATAAAAGCTGATCTATTTAAACAAACTAAGTTGTTTTTGTCTATATATACAACTTTCATATTAAGCCATTCGTCTAATATGGCTCGTGAGCGTATATCTTTATTAACAGATCTTACTAAACCTTCAAAAGATTTATCACCGCCTTGTTTAATTAATCGAGGCAAAGCGGAGGGACCACCTTGGTCTTCGCAATAAGTAAGGTCACCTAACCATCGGGAAATAAGTAAAGCACTTAATGATGGTGTGGTTAATTCTCCACTTATTTGCTGATTTCTTAAACGTTTAACATCTTTTCGGTGAATGCCTGTTAACAAATTGATACGGCTATCCGTTTGTTGCTTTGCTTCTAACTTAAATTCTGTTTCAGCTATATCAACAAATAATTCTTTTATTATTTCATTAAAAGCAGGATAGGTGATACCTTTATAAATTAAAAAATTAATTAAAGGCCTTAATATTTTTTTTAAGGCTTTTATTAGATTTTTTGTTGGGGTTGTTGAGTTAGTTTGCAAGGGAGTAACTTTAGATTAATTATTTTGTGGTAAATATTACCACAAAATTTGCTTGTAGGGTATTTGAAGTTTAGTTTCGTTATTTTTGACAGACGCTACAAAAATAACTCGCTCTTTGAGCAATTTTTAAATGTTGAATAGGGTGAGAGCATGTAGTGCATTGCTCACCGAATCGACCATAAACGGCTAAAGATTGTTGAAAATAACCTGGTTTGCCCTGTTCATTTACAAAATCACGTAAGGTAGTACCTCCCTGGTCAATTGACTGTTGTAAAACAATTTTTATACATTCGGCCAGTTTCTGATAACGTTTTAAGGATATTCTACCCGCTTGCCTTGTGGGTAGTATGCCTGCCATAAAAAGAGATTCACTGGCATAGATATTACCCACACCCACAACATTATGTCCGTCCATTATAAAAGATTTAACGGTTGATTTTTTATTTTTTGATAGTGAGTATAAATGAGAGCCAGTAAATAGGTCGGTTAAAGGTTCAGGACCTAGTTGACGAATTAACTTATGTTGCTCAATAGGCTCTGAAGTGGCTAAAATTGCACCGAATCGGCGTGTATCATTAAACCGTAAAACCGTTTTGTCGTTAAAGATAAAGTCAACATGATCATGTTTTTCTGCTGGCTGGTTAATATTTGTAATACGCAAACTTCCAGACATTCCCAGATGAATAATAACGGTGTCAGAATGCTGGGTTTTTAGTAAACAATATTTTGCTCTACGCGATACAGAGGCAATAGATTGTCCTATTAATAATTCCCGAAGCTTGTCGGTAATAGGCCAGCGTAATTGTTTTTGCCTAATAATAACATCTGTAATGACTTTGCCTACAATATGAGGGCGAATGCCATTACAAGTGGTTTCTACTTCTGGTAACTCAGGCATTTAATATAGAGATAATCTTAAGTTTATGAACAATTATTGCTGCTTGCGTTTACGCCAAATATAAAGACCTATGAGCATAAGCAATAAAGGTAGTATTAGTAAAAACCCAAAACCTATTATTGCAATACTGGTTTTTGTTAAAGTTAATGTGCTTCCAGGTGCTTTTCTACTTGGGATTTCAATAAACTGGTCATCATGGGTCAGCCAGTTGATTACTCTAAAACCCAGCTCAGCATTACCTACATTACCTAAATAGGTATTTGATAAAAAATCACCATCACCTATCACTACAATACGTTGTTGTGCTTTTTTGGGAATATTTCGGGTTAAAGCATAAGCGATAGGTAAGGGGCCTTGTTTTTCTTCACTGTCCACATCAAATTTAATTTTTCCTGTTATGGGTCCGGTTTCTGTCCATGATTCTTTTACGCTACTAAGTAATACTTCTGTATTAAACTCAGTTTCTTTATCAACGGTAAAAGCTGAGCAAATGGGAAAAACACTGATATTATTAAAGTGACTAGTAATAGGGTGGTTGGTGTATTTACTGACAAGAACAAAAGTAGGGTTATCAATTCCATAGAGGCTTGAGCTAGTATCTACCAGCGTTCCAGGGAGTTTTATAATACCTAGTTGCTGCTCTATAGAGCTTAAGTTGTTATTGTCAGGGTCCGTTAACAGTAGTAAGTTGCCCCCTTTATTAATATATTCAGTAATAATATTCAGTTCGGCGGGTAATAATGCAACGGCGGGTGAGGCTAATATTAATAATGATGAATTATCTGGAATCGTTGGAAATTCCGCCAAGTTAATAGTTTGAACTTTAATTTTATGTTTTTCTAATTGTTGGGCAAACAAATCCAAATCAAAATTTGCTCTGCCAATGGGGGATCTTTCTCCGTGACCGGTTAAAAAAGTAACCCAGCGTTCTTTTGTATGCGCTAACTGTAACAAAGCATTTGATAATGAAGATTCATCCAGGTAGGTCAGTTTTTCTGTGCGTCCACGGTATTCAATACTAATAGCACCTCGTACTCCAATTTTAAGTTCTCGTGCTTTTTCAGGGACAGTGGTGGGGTTGATAAATTTAAAAGTGAAATCAGGTTTAAGCTGGTGATATCTGTCAAGTAGCTGTGTTAATTGTTGCCGCAGGGAGGGTTCCTTAATATAGGCTTGTACGCTGACAGAACCTGTTAGGGTGGCTAGTATTTTTTGAGAAGCTTCGGTTAGGGTGTTACTACTGTTGTCACTCAGGTCAAATTCCACTTTGTATCTTTGACTGAGTGAAGCTAAAACAACTAATAGAATAAGAATGACTAAAGTGGTTAAGGTGTTTTTAATCCGGATACGTTGATGAATATGTTGCGTTATTTTCATTTTTGTAACCTGTCACTTTCAAGTCTGCGAATACTTAGAATTAAAAAAGTACTGCTGAACAGCAGGAAATAGCTAATATCGACGGTGCTGAGTAAGCCTGTTTGAATATGTTGAAAATGTTTCAGTATAGATAGATAGTGCAAAAGGTCGCTTCCCTGACCTTTTAATCCAGCTGTCCAGTCAAGTATCCATAAAAGAAGTAATAAACCAAAACTACACATGGCCGCAATGGTTGGGTGACTGGCAATACATGACATATAAAGCCCAAGAGAAGCAAAGGCAGAAATGAGTAATAGTAGGGCAAAAATATTACAAAAAAACTTACCAAAATCAAGCTCTCCTCCCAGTAACAATGAAAGAGGCATTATTGATACCAGTATGACGACCACTATCAAGAAAGCTAGTATTCCAAAGAATTTACCCAAAATAATTTCGGTTCCAGAAATAGGGGCTGAAAGTAATAAAGATAAGGTTTTATTACGTCTTTCTTCACAAACTAAACGCATTGTCAGTAACGGACTGACCAGTAATAAAATAATTGAAGCGTTAGCAAATAGAGGTAACACAATAATATCTGTCATCCCTGGGGCATTTTCAATACCTGCTAATTCAACCTGGAAGGTGGTAAATGTTTCAATTTGAGTTAAAAATAAATAGGCAAGAATTAATTGTAAAATGGCTAAAATTGACCAAGCCAAAGGGGATAAAAACAGTGATTTAAGCTCTCTGGTTGCGATGGTAAAAATCATCTTGATTCCTTGTTAGTTGTTAGGCTAATAAAGATTTCTTCCATTGATTGTTGAATGGGCGTTAATTCTAATAATTCTGTATTTGAAGCGACAATAATTTCAGCAATTATCCCGGCCGGATTGTTATTAATATCATGCTTAAATAGATAGGTATTATTCGCTAATGACTCAATAGTATTAATATTGTTAATATCAGTAAATAGATTTAGATTGATTGCAGAACGTGTTTTTACTTGAAGACTACCGGTATTCATGCGTTGATTTAAACCAGCAATGGTTTCTTTAAAAATCAGTTTGCCTTGCTTGATAATTTGTACATGAGAGCATGATTCTTGTACTTCAGATAAAATATGGGTTGATAAAATAATACCATGATCACGCCCAAGCTCTTTAATTAAAGCACGTATTTCTCTGATTTGTATGGGGTCTAAGCCAACGGTGGGCTCATCAAGAATAATAATTTCTGGGTTATGTATTATGGCTTGTGCTATACCAACACGTTGTTGAAAACCTTTGGATAAATTGGTGATTAAGCGGTCTGCAACCTGAGTAAGTCCACAACGGTTTTCGGTCAGCTCAATGGCTTGTTGTGTTTGTTTTAAAGAAAGACCGTGAAGTTGTCCACAATAAGTGAGATATTCATTAACCGTAAGTTCTTTGTATAACGGTGGCGTATCAGGTAAATAGCCTAAACATTGCTTGGCTTGTTTGGGCTGGTCCAGTAAGTCAAAACCATTGATATGAATTTCACCTGTACTCGGTGCAAGATTTCCACAAAGCATCTGCATGGTGGTGGTTTTTCCGGCACCATTAGGGCCGAGAAAACCAAGCACTTCCCCTTTGGCTAAGGAAAAGCTGATATTATCTACTGCACAATGCCCATCATAATAACGGCTTAGATTGTTAGCTTCAATGAGTACAGTTGTCATGGTATAAAATTTTAATCAACTTGAGTAAGGAGAAATTTTATTTCATCCTGAAGTTTTTTGCGAAAAAATAAAAATTTCCAGCGTGCGCCACCACATTGTCTCCATAATATAGCAGCACGAATCCCCGATAATAATAAAGCCCTTATTTTATTAACCGTGTTGGGTTGGGATAAATACTCTTGTTCTCCATTAACCATAACCCTCGGTTGTAATGTGCTGATAGTACTATGGTATAGGTCACCAAGATTAGCTAAAACATTTTCGTGCAATAGGCCAAAACTTTCTGATTGTGCTTGAGCGATTGAAATGCCTATGCTTATTTTGCTCAGCATTTCTGGGCGGTTAGAGAGTTGTTTTTCTAAAAAAACCAGAGAAGCTGCATAGCGTGCTTGCTCTGGGTCTGCAATAGTTCTTTTTAATAATTGTTGTTCTAGCTGTTTCAACCCGGGTTTAAGGTTTTGTAAATCACCATAAATATCTATAACACTATCGGAGTCTATTTTTAGAATGCTACTAATATTGGTCTCTAAAGCTTTAGTATCAGCTGTTCCAGTGGTTGCCAGTTGTTGTACGAGTAAGCAAGCTTGAGATATGCCAGCCAGTGCTATAGTTTGGTTAGTGATCGTATTTAATGACATGATAAATTAATTTTTACAAGTAAATTCAGTAGGACATTGAGTATTGAGTTTGTTTCCTGTTTTTATCCAGGACATCATACCGTTAGAAAGCTGGTAAATATTTTTCATGCCTAATTTTTGGGTTAATATATTACCAAGCTTCTTGCTACGACCTCCAGATCTGCACACTAGAATAATGGGTTGGTTTTTAGTCGTTTTTAGTTTGTTTAACTCAGCTAACCATTTTTTAGTGTCATATTCACCTTGAGGCGAGATAAATTGTATTTTATGACTGTTTGGAATAGTCCCGGTTTGTTTCCACTCTTTTTCTGTACGAATATCTATCACTAAGGCATGCTGGTTTTTTTGTAATGAAATAAGTTGTTTCTCTGATAAATTGATAAGTTCATCGGCAAAAATTAACGATGAAAATAATGAGAATAGTATAAAAAAAGTAAGTTTTATTTTCATAATAATATTTTAAGTGTTTTTTATTAAGGGACAATGCCATTTAATGCCATTTAATGATATAAATAAAAATCAAAGCTATAAATTTCTTGGCAGTGCCGAGAGAAGCATATTATGTTGTATAATTAAACTATTATGCATTAAATTATGCTTTTGTATAAATTTTAAATTACATGGGAGAAAGAAATGTCAGAATCAATATCATTAGATGTAACAGGTATGAAATGTGGTGGCTGTGAAACAAATGTTAAGAAAAAGCTGGATGCAATGGATGGAGTCGTCTCGGTCGAAGCCATGCATAAAGAAAATAAAGTGAATGTAGAGTTTGATTCGGCAGTTACTAATGTAGAGGCTATCTCACAAGCTATAACAGACGCTGGGTTTGTTGTTGGCTAAAAAGTAGTTAAAACTTTATTGGGGGTTTCATGAGTGAAAATAAGCAAGAAAGTTCAGAAGATGAAAATTTAAGGTTATCCATCTTAGGAATGAATTGTGCAGGCTGTGTTGGTGCTGTAGAAGGGGCTTTAAAATCAGTTGAGGGGGTGATTTCTGCCAGCGTTAATTTTGCTGATCATACTGCGTTGGTTGAGGGAGAGGTAGATCCTGAGGTGCTTAAACAAGCCGTTCAGGAAGCGGGCTTTGATGCTGCAGTGATGGAAGGTCTGGAAGACCCCAGTGAACAAGAAGAACTAGAAAAACAGCGTTACCTTAAATTAATGCAAAAGGCTAAGGTAGCTGCTATAGCTGGTGTGCCTTTAATGGTATTGAGCCACTTAGGTTGGTTGCCCGATATAAATTCGAGTGCAGGAAGCTGGTTTTGGCCCTTTGTGGCATTAATAACTTTAGCGATACTGCGGTATTCTGGCGGACATTTTTACACCAGTGCGGTAAAGCAATTGATGTTGGGCCAGGCAAATATGGATACCTTAATTGCTTTAGGTACAGGGTCTGCCTGGGTATACTCTTGTGTGATTATTGATTACTCTAGCCATTTAACAAAATTTTCCCCCCATGCTTATTTTGAAGCATCCATTCTTATTTTAGCCTTTATTAATTTTGGTTCTGCGTTAGAAACCAGGGCTAGGGGAAGAACTTCATCAGCTATTAGAGAGCTTATTGGACTACAGCCCCGCACAGCAAGAGTGGTGCGTGATGGTGATGAACAAGATATTGCCATTGAAGAAGTTGGCTTAGGGGAAACATTACGCGTACGACCTGGCGAAAAAATTGCCGTTGATGGGGAAGTTATTGAAGGGCACTCATCTGTTGATGAATCCATGTTAACTGGCGAAGCGATCCCCATCGAAAAAACTGTCGGTGCAAAAGTCGCGGCAGGTACGATGAACCTTAAAGGTAGTTTTTTATTTAAAGCAACCCGTATTGGAAGAGATACTGCTTTAGCTCAAATTATTAAGAGTGTTCGTAATGCCCAAGGTAGTAAGCCAGAAATTGCAAAATTAGCGGATAAAATATCCAGCGTATTTGTCCCCGTTGTTGTTTGTATAGCTATTTTTACCTTTATTATTTGGTATTTATTTGGTCCGGATCCATCAATGGGCTATGCTTTTGTTACTTCAATGACGGTGTTAGTGATTGCTTGTCCTTGCGCTCTCGGCTTAGCAACACCGATTTCAGTGATGGTTTCGGTTGGAAGAGCAGCGCAAATGGGGGTTTTAATTCGTAATGGGGATGCTTTGCAAAGCGCAGGAAAAATCACTAGCCTTATTTTAGATAAAACAGGCACTGTGACCGAGGGTATGCCGGTTGTTTCAACGGTAGAAACAGTAGGTGAATATGATGAAAATTCAGTTTTACAATTAGCCGCAAGTATAGAATCAGGTTCTGAACACCCTTTAGCGGCAGCAATTTTAGCCGCCGCTACTGAAAAACAAATTAAGCTGGATAAAGTAACAGCATTTGAGGCTATTGCTGGTCATGGGATTGTTGCAAATATTTCTGATAGTCAAGTACTGTTTGGAAACCAGGCATTAATGACTGAAAAAAATGTTGAATATAAACCATATCTTGGGAGAGTTGAGCAACTGTCCGCCTTAGGTCAAACAGCTATGATGCTAGCGGTTGATAATAAGATAGCCGGTATTATTGCGGTTTCTGATCCTATTAAAAAAGATTCAGCCAAAGCTGTACAGAAACTGAGAAACCAAGGTATTCGTGTGATTATGGTGACAGGTGATAATGAAATTACTGCTAAAGCCATCGCTATGCAGGCAGGCATCACTGATGTAAAGGCACAGGTTTTACCCGAGGATAAAGCCGCTGTTGTTAAACAGTTACAGCTTTCAGGTGAAGTTGTTGGGATGGTGGGTGATGGGATTAATGATGCGCCGGCTTTAGCCCAGGCGGATGTGGGGTTTGCAATTGGTACGGGAACAGATGTCGCTATTGAAAGTGCGGATATTGTTATTCTTCAAGGTTCTTTATTAAAAGTGCCTGAAGCTATGGCCTTATCTAAAGCAACGGTTGTTAATATTAAACAAAATTTATTAGGTGCTTTCTTTTATAACACCATTGGCATTCCAGTTGCGGCTGGGTTGTTATACCCTGCTTTTGGTATTTTATTAAGCCCTATGATCGCGGGTGCTGCTATGGCAATGTCATCATTTACTGTGGTAACTAATGCGAGCCGTTTACGCTGGGTTAAGTTAGGTTAACTTAAAAGTATATAGCCTTAATTCTACTTTGTTTTATTAAGGCTATAACTAGATTCTATAGGTATTATCAAGAGATTCATTGTCCTTATTCTGACCGGCCAAAAAAAATTAAATCTGGGGAAATGTTAATAAAAGCTATCAGCAATAATGCTTTTTAACCATTGTTTTGCATAGCTAGCTTCAAGGGATAAGGTTTTTTTGTCACTATTGGGGGTAACACCTCCCGCTCCTTTAACTTTAGCTATTTTGCCCTGTTGATTTAATTTATAAACCATGGCAATAGAGATGGCTTGGTCGTTGGTAATCAAGCTATAGCAAGTATTAATCCATACCGGTTCAGTTAATTCAATTTCATTAATTAAATTAACAATAGCAAATGCACAGACTTTTGCTTCAGCATTAGCGGCAAAGGCAGATTTTGGAATAGGGCTTTGTACCGAGGCATCTCCTATCACATGAATTTTGGGAAACAAACTTGATTCACTGGTTTTCTGATCAACAGGGCACCATCCTGTCTTATCACAAAGTCCAGATGATTGTGCAATATGAGCTGCTTTTTGAGCAGGGATATAATTTAAAACATCCGCTTTAAAAATATCACCAAAGTCAGTTTCTAAACGTTTGCTTTTTACATCAATTTTGACAATCGGGTTGTCTGGAATAGGATGCCACTCAATTAGGCTGTTATTAGTACCAAAACCATAATACTTTTTCCAACCTTTAATAAATAAGCTTTGTTTGGAAAATTGCGTTTTACTATCAAGAATAATTATTTTTGATTTGGGTTTGATTTTTTTTAGGTAATAAGCCATCATGCTGGCGCGTTCATAGGGACCCGGAGGACATCTAAAAGGGTTGGGTGGGGCGCTAATAATCACTGTGCCGCCATTATGCATATTTTGCAGTTGCCTATGGAGTATTTCTGTTTGTACACCTGCTT
>JAJRUF010000269.1 GCA_024277935.1 Gammaproteobacteria bacterium | reverse complement strand
ACTGTAGGTGGAATTTAGTCCGCCCTATAAAATAGAATCGTCATTACAATATTGTCAAAGTACTATTTTTCTAAAACAGGCTGTATATATTTCCATATTTTATCAGCAATAATAGGTTGGGCTTTTGCATTAGGGTGCAAGCCATCTTTTTGCATCAAACCTTTAACCAAGGCTATATCCTCTAAAATAAAAGGCACATAGGGAATATTCATTTCTGCAGCTAATTGAGGGTATACTTTATAAAACATATCCACATAACGTTTACCATAATTGGGTGGAATACGCATACTTAATAACAAAACTTTGGCTCCAGATTTTTGTGTACGTTTAATAATTTCCGCTAAATTACTTTTCATTAACTTGGGTGATAAACCGCGTAAACCATCATTCGCACCTAATTCTAATAAAACCACTTCAGGTTTATATTGAGAGAGCGCGTTGTTAATACGCGCCAAGCCTCCTGCTGTGGTATCACCACTGATACTTTCATTAAATAGAGTGTATGATTTATTTCTATTATTGAACTTTTGCTGTAATAAAGTAACCCACCCTTTACCATTCTCTAGTCCATAACCGGCACTAATACTATCCCCTAAGACCAAAATTGATTTAGCGGTTAAGGTGGTTGAAAATAGGCTGATGATTAATGCAAAACAAATTTTAGACATGACACAAACTCACTTAAATATTATTGAAACAGAAAATTTAGGCAAAACAGTTCCCACCTCTGATGGACCTTTATGCATTTTGTCATCAGTTGCGTTAACAATCAAAGCAACTGAAAGTATAGCGATAGTTGGCACTTCAGGTTCAGGAAAATCAACTTTACTTGGCTTACTGGCAGGGTTAGACACACCAACTGAAGGTTTTGTTAAAATAAAGGGTAAAAATTTAGGTGATATGAATGAAGATGGGCGTGCCGAATTAAGAAACCAGCTTGTCGGATTTGTATTCCAATCTTTTCAACTATTACCAGGCCTAACGGCTGTTGAAAATGTAATGCTACCTCTTGAGTTAAGGGGGGATAAAAATGCCAAAATAGCGGCAGAACAATTATTAGATAGAGTCGGGCTGAGTCATCGTTTAAGCCATACACCTATGAAGCTATCAGGTGGGGAGCAACAGCGAGTTGCCTTGGCACGCGCTTTTGTTACTGAGCCGGCCATTTTATTTGCTGACGAACCAACGGGTAACTTAGATAGTAAAACAGGTGAGCATATTATTGATTTATTATTTGAATTAAATCAAGAAAAACAAACAACCTTAATATTAGTAACCCATGACAATGCCCTGGCAGCACGCTGCCAACGCACCATAAAACTAGAAGCAGGCCAAGTATTATGAGCCGTTTTAAGCTGGCTATGCGATTATTATTCAGAGATGGTCGTAGTGGTGAGTTAACTATTCTAGTATTGGCATTAATTATTGCAGTCACCAGTTCCACCGCGATTAGTTTATTTGCTGATCGCCTACACCGCACCATGAGCACCCAAGCAGCAGAATTTTTAGCGGCTGATTTAGTCA
Source organism: Gammaproteobacteria bacterium (assembly GCA_024277935.1). Lineage (GTDB taxonomy): Bacteria > Pseudomonadota > Gammaproteobacteria > Methylococcales > Methylomonadaceae > QPIN01. The sequence continues at coordinate 25,434 of JAJRUF010000269.1, read as the reverse complement.
TTACCAGTCCTGCATTAATCCCAGACCATTGGTTAAAAAAAGCCCAAATACTTGGCTTAAACCAAGCTAGAACAGCTGAATTTTCAACGGTATTGATTGAAAATGACGAGTTACTGCTGGCTGGGGTTAAAGCGGTGAGTCAACATTACCCGCTCAGGGGGGTGTTAAAAACCACCCAATCAGATGATTACAGTATTGAATCAGTAAAACACCAAGGGCCTGTTGCTGGGAAGGCTTGGCTGGATAAAAGGGTTTTATCTAGCCTAAAACTACAACTAGGCGATCAATTAATCGTCGGTGAGAAAGCATTAATTGTTAGCCAATTAATCACTTATGAGCCTGATAAAAGAGGTGATCTTTATAGTTTATCTCCCCGGGTAATGATTAATGATAGCGATCTTGCCGCTACTCAAGTCTTAAAACCTGGAAGCCATGTACATTATTTCTTTCAATTTAGTGGTTCAGCTAAAGCATTAGAGCAATTTAGTCACTGGGTTAAGCCACAACTCAATGCATCACAACGCATAATGGATATACATGAAGACCGTCCAGAATTAGGCAGTGCTTTAAGCAGGGCTGAACGCTATTTAGGCTTGTCCAGTATTATGGTTATTTTAATTTCTGGTGTAGCGATTGCCATGTCTACACGTCGTTACACGGAACGTCACTTTAATGCTACGGCTATTTTGCGCTGTTTAGGCTGTAAACAAGCTGAGATACTTCGGTTGTATTTTTGCCAGTTTATAATATTGGGCATTGTAGCCTGTGCTTTAGGAAGTTTGTTCGGTTGGTTTGCACAACAAGTTTTATTTGATTTATTAAAGGATTTATTACCCGCTAAAGTCGCTAAACCTAGTTTTATTGCCATTATTTTAGGGTTTGTAACCGGCTTATCCATTTTATTAGGCTTTGCTTTACCGCCTTTATTACGACTTAAAAAAGTTTCTCCTTTACGTGTATTACGTCGAGAATTAGAGCCTTTACCAAGCAGTGCCTGGCTGGTTTATAGTTTGGCTTTATCTTTAATATCCTTGCTTATTTGGCAATATACTCAAGATATTAAAATGACGGTGACCATTATAGCAGGGGGAGCAGTGACAACCTTTATCTCAGGGCTTATGCTTTACGGTTTATTAATTCAATGCCGTAAAATACTACCTTATCTTAGTCTAAGCTGGCGTTTTGGCTTGCAAGGTTTATTAAGAAACCCTAGAGTAACGGTCAGCCAAACACTGGCCTTTAGTATTACTTTGTTAGCGATGGTACTTAGTTATACGGTAAGGTCTGATTTATTGGATGATTGGCAAAACCAATTACCTGAACACGCTCCCAATTATTTTGTGCTTAATGTTTTCCCTGCACAAGTGGAACCATTTAAACAGTCCTTACAACAGCAAAATATTAACGGAGCTGAGTTTTTCCCTGTAGTGCGCGGCCGGTTAGTGAAAATTAACGGTGTGGCTGTACAGAAAATCGTCAGTAAAGACTCTCAGGGGGAACGGGCTACGCACCGGGATTTAAGCCTAACGTGGAGCAATACTTTACCTCATGATAATAAAACCATAGCTGGGGATTGGAATCCTTTGCTCTACGGACAAGTTTCTATAGAACAAAAACTGGCTAAAAGTTTAAACATAAATTTAGCTGATAAACTGACATTCACTATTGGAAGCCAGCAACAACAGGCAACGGTATCTCATATTCGTAGCGTGCAATGGGAGAGCATGAAGCCCAATTTTTATATGATTTTTTCCCCGATTACGCTAGCTAACTATCCAACAACTTATATCACCAGCTTTTATGTGGGCGAGGAAAATAAAAATATTTTAAATGCTTTGGTTAAAAAATACCCTAGTATTACCCTGTTAGAAGTAGATGCCATGTTGAAGCAATTTAAAACGATATTGGCTCAATTAACAGCGGCTATTAACTATTTATTGTATTTTGCTCTACTGGCTGGGTTTACCGTGTTGTTTGCAGCCGTTAATACGTCTTTAGACAATAGGATTTATGAAGCAGCACTGATGCGTACATTAGGCGCAAGCCATACATTATTACGAAAATCACATCTTATTGAGTTTTCTCTATTAGGTTTAAGTTCAGGCTTAGTGGCTGTTTTTATTTCAGAATTACTACTGTATGTCATCTATACTTATATACTACATTTAAATTTTCAGCTTAATGGACTGTTGTGCTTAGGTTTACCTTTATTCAGTTCAATCTGTATCTCAATCGCTGGATTTTTTGGTGTTAGGGGGATAGTAAAAAAACCACCTATGCTTATTTTGCGTGAATTGTAAAATAATGACGGAATGTGTTATCGCTTTTCTGCCTTACCTTCGATCAATTAATACTCAAACCTATTAGAAATATTATGAATAAAATTTTTAAATTAAGCTTAATCTCTGGTAGTTTATTGTTAACTGCCTGTGCCTCTCAAACAAACTGGAGTCCGACTGTTGACCCTTATGGTGATCAAAATGCTTATCGATTAAATCAGGATTTAGATGAGTGTAGACAGTTAGCACAACGTGCATCTGGTGGAACTGCTAGAGAATCAGCAACAGGAGCAGCTGTTGGTGGCCTTATTGGTGCGGCATCCGGTGCTGCTTTGGGTGCTATTTCTGGGAGTCCTGGTACAGGTGCTGCTTATGGTGCGGCAACTGGCGTTATAGGCGGTGGCGTTAAACAGGGGTTTAATGCAGAAAGAAGCTATAAAAGTGCTTATAACAACTGCATGCGCCATAGAGGTCATTATACGGTTAATTAATGGCTCTTAGGGACGCGCATGGAATAACTTGAGCAACTGACGCAGGATTTTTGTTCGTATTCAAGGCGTATAAATAAGCGCATAGCAAGCTACGCAACTATTTATACAACGCAGAAGACGGACAAAAAGACAAGTTAGTTGCTCAAGTTATTTCATGCACGTTCCTTAGGGAGGCGGTAACAAATCATGAATTGTAGAGCGGGCTTTAGTCCACTATGAATTACATTTGTAAGCATTATTTTTAACCATGGAGTACACTGAGTGCATAGAGGTGGGCAAGGTAAAATTATTCACTCCCTTTCAATAACAGCTCTTACAAAACGGTTAAATAATAAGGTTGTAAACCTTTTATTTTATTATTCTTTGATTAATGGCCGAGAGCGACCTTATTCGCTTTTTATTAAATTAATTCTTCTTGGTTACTTGTCAGTTATTGCGGACTGAAGTCCACTCTACAACCATAAACAATGATTTATGTAAGAGCTATGTGATAATTTTTTAAATAAAAATTCAATTACTTTCAACCAGTTAGAATAAATACTTTTATTTTCTTGCAGATAAAACCTTACAAACTTTAATTTTATTCAAAACAACCTAAACTTATAAAAAGATTATGTAAAAGGTAGCACTTTATGAAACTCAAAATCACACCTACATCTCATAGACGAAACTTAGGCCCTGAAGATTTTATTGTCTCTAAAACAGATACTAAAGGCAGGATAACCTACGCTAACCGTATTTTTATGGAAATTTGTGGTTTTCCTGAGTCAGAACTATTAAATGTACAGCATAATATTATTCGCCACCCTGATATGCCTAGGGGTGTGTTTCGCTTTATGTGGGATACCTTAAAAGCAGGTGATGAGTTTTTAGGATTTGCTAAAAACCTCTGTTCTGATGGTGGTTATTATTGGGTTTTTGCTAATATAACGCCAGACTATGGTAAAGATGGCAAACTCCAAGGCTACTATTCTGTCAGGCGTCAACCTCCACAATCAGCACTTGATGTATTAATCCCCGTGTATAAAGAGATGCTTGCCATTGAAAAACACTCATCTGCTAAAGAAGCCCCAGAGAAATCAATTGCTTATTTAGTTGATGTCGTTGGCCAGGTTGGCGCAAAAAGTTATAACAGCCTTGTTTTAAATTTATATAAACCCAACGGAGTGTAAAAATGGCTCATTCCAGTGCTAATATCCCTTTTTTAAAAACTAAAATTTATTATCTGGCAATAGCCAATTGCATAATAGCTATTGCGATTTTTAGCTACTCTAGTTTTCAACACGGTTTTTCATGGATTGTCCTAAGTTTAACGGTTTTTTTATTTGTAGTTTCTTTTTTTATAAGAAAGTCTATCCAAAAACCATTGGAAGCTATTGATCAGATCCAAGCTGTTTTATTACGCACCAACCAAGGCGAGCTATATCATAGAATAACCCATACCAAAGGTTTGGGTGAAATAGGAAAAGTTGCCTGGGAGCTAAATGAAATGTTGGATATTATGGAATCTTATTTTAAAGAAATTAATTCCTGTTTTCAGCAAGCCTCTACAGGAAACCATGAACGCTATGCATTAGCTGATGGCTTTCCTGGTTTGTTAAAGGCTTCCGCTAAAAATATGAATACAGCACTTCAACAAATGAACAAAAATGAAACTTTAATGACCAAAAATAAGTTATCAGCAGGCTTACATGGTTTAAATACGGTTAATTTACTGGATAATTTAAAAGCAAATCAACAGGATTTAATTAATATAACCGAACAAATGCAAAAGGTTGAAGATATTGCTACCGAAACAGGGAATAGTGCCGATGCCAGCCTTACGACCGTCGATACCATTAGTACATCCCTGACTAATATTAATACCAATATCCATTCGGTATCAGATGTTATTTCAGCATTGATAAGTGATAGTAAAAAGGTAACTGACTCCTTATCAATGATTACAGGAATAGCCGACCAAACCAACCTGTTAGCTTTAAATGCCTCTATTGAGGCCGCTAGAGCAGGAGAACATGGCCGAGGATTTGCTGTCGTTGCTGATGAAGTGAAAAGTTTATCAGAGCATACCAAAAATGCTGCTTTAGAAGTTTCTCAGACCTTAATCTCATTTAATAAACGGGTTGAACAAATGCATTCAGAAGCTGAAAGTTCATCTAATTTATCAGAAGAGATAATGCAGCAAGTTAATTCATTTAAAGTCCAATTCGCAGGCCTTTCTGAATCCGCTAAAGCCTCTATTGATTATATTAGCTATGCTAAAGATAAAAGTTTTGGTTTACTGACTAAGCTTGATCATATTATATTTAAACAAAATGGCTATCTTGCTATTGAAAATCCAGAACCCTGTTCACAAGCAGATGCTATTAGTGTGGATAACCATAATTGTCGCCTAGGTAAGTGGTATTACGAAGGGGTAGGTTATCAGAACTTTAGAGGAACTCGTGCTTATGCAAGCTTGGATTTGCCCCATGGTGATGTACATAATTATACCCAACAAGCTTATGCAACTTCACGAGAGAACTGGATTGATAACCCTGAGCTATTAGGTAATATTATTCTCCAGATGCAATCTTCAGAAGATGCCAGTGCAGATGTTATGACACAAATTGACAGTATGATCGAGGAAAAACATCAAAAGTTCTAAGGCAAGCCAATACTCACTTGAAATTTAGTTACTTAGACTTTAAATTATCTTTATAAATAAGGTGGGCATCTCCCACCTGCGCCGTCTCGTACCTTCGTCCTTGAACCGGAGGTTCAAGTGGAGACTTCATCAGTTGATCAGGCTTCCCGTATAAAACAGGCATGCACACCACAAACTTAAATCCGCTTCCGGGGTAAAAACAGGTTCAGGAAACACCCAGCACTAATCGAACGCTGCAGGAGATACCGAGAGGTATTCTAACTGTATTTAAGTATTTTCTAAAACGTTTTCTATCTTGTGACACAAATTAGTTAATTGAAAAAGAAAAGGTGTCATATATGGTCTGCCCACGTTACACCAGAAGTTACTTTAAACCATCGTGAATATAAAATAATTGCATGCATTGCAACCGCTCTTACAAGAACAACTAATAACAATTTATCTTTTCATCTGCAAGCATTATTCTACAGTAACGGACTTTGCTAAATTTCTTGGCTGATCAACATCAGTCCCTTTAATAATTGCTACATGATAACTTAAAAGCTGTAATGCAATATTAAAGGTTATAGGTGCTGTAATTCTCCCTACATTCGTAGCTACTTTTATCACTGTAAAATCTTTTTCTGAACTTATATTAGACTGTTCATCTTCAAACACTAGCATTTGTCCTCCACGAGCTTTAACTTCTTGCAAGTTGGATTTCAGTTTTTCTAAAAGCTCATCTAGTGGGGCTATAGCAATAACAGGCATATTTTCATCAATTAATGCCAAGGGACCATGCTTTAATTCGCCTGCTGGATAGGCTTCAGCATGGATATAACTAATTTCCTTTAACTTTAACGCACCTTCCATTGCAATCGGATACATAGTCCCTCGGCCTAAGAAAAGGGCATTCTGTTTATCAGTAAAACTTTCTGCGATTATTTTAATGGTATCTTCATGCTTTAAAGCATTATTGATTAAATTAGGAAGTTTTTGTAACTCTTTTACTACTTCACTTTCATTTTCAGCAGAAATACACTGTTTTACCTTGCCAATACTGGTGACTAAAAGAGCTAAAACCACTAATTGTGTAGTAAATGCTTTGGTTGATGCTACCCCTCTTTCTGGGCCTGCATGGGTTAAACAAATAAGGTCTGATTCCCTCGTTAAACTGGATTCTGCAACATTACAAATTGATAAGGTGGGTATATTTGAAATGCCTTCTGTATGCGCCTTTCGGGTAGCATTAATTTGCTGTAATGCGGCCAATGTATCAGCTGTTTCACCTGATTGACTAATGGTTACAAACAAGGTGTTATCTTGAATAACAGGGTTTCGGTAGCGGTATTCACTAGCAACTTCAACTTGACAAGACATACCAATAACATCTTCAAACCAATATTTTGCAATTAAGCCAGAATGATAGCTTGTCCCACAGGCAATAATTTGAACTTGTTTAATGTTATTAAAAATGGCCTCAGCCTGATGTCCAAAAGCAGAGACTAAAATTTGATCAGGCGTTATGCGACCTTCAAGAGTGTCGCTTACTGCTTGTGGCTGCTCAAAGATTTCTTTGTGCATATAATGCTTGTGAGCACCTAACTCTACAGCATTAGATTTTAAACTAGATTGTTTAATTGGGCGCTCAACTAAAACACCTTCTGCACTATATATTTCGACTGTTTCTCGGGTGATTTTAGCAATATCGCCTTCTTCCAGAAACATGAACCTCTGTGTTACCGGCAATAATGCTGAAACATCTGAAGCAATAAAATGTTCCCCGATTCCTACACCAATAACTAAGGGGCTGCCTTTTCTGGCAACCACTAATGTATTGGGGTCATTAATAGCGATAACACCTAATGCATAGGCTCCCTCTAAATGTTTAATTGCTAGGTTAACGGCCTTAAGTAAATCGTCGGTATGTTCTAAGGCTTGGTGCATTGCATGGGCAATAACTTCTGTATCAGTCTCTGAAGTAAATTTATAGTCTTGTGCTGCTTGGTCTGCTTTTAACTCTTGATAATTTTCAATAATACCATTGTGAACCACAGCAACCTTATTATTACAAATATGTGGATGTGCATTATTTTCGGAAGGGATGCCATGTGTTGCCCACCTTGTATGTGCAATGCCAATGGAGCCAGAAATAATAGGTTTATCTTGTTGAATTTTTGCTTCCAGGTTTTTTATCTTACCTATTGCTCTAACACGCTGTAATTCGCTAGATTTATTTAATACCGCTATACCCGATGAATCATATCCACGATACTCAAGCCGCCTTAGTCCTTCAAGTAAAATGGGGACAACATTTCTTTCTGCTACCCCACCCACAATTCCACACATATTATTCTCCTAATTATATTTAGTGGTTTTTTCGTTAATGTCTATTTCTTTTAAGGCCTTCAGACCTTTATCTGCAAAAGCTAGCAATTCAATGTAAAAAGTTCTGTTTATAACAACTCGAATTAGTTCTGACTCAATATTAAGGTCATCATGAACTAAGGAATGAGAATTCAATAATACTCGAGTCTGACTTGTCTTTTGACTCCACAGCCGTACTAGAAAAACAGTTGCATAGCTTGCTATGCGCCAGTTGCTCAACTTATTCCGTGCACGTTCCTAAGCGCTCTCTTTGATAACTACCATCTTGGACATTAGCACACCACTTATGATTTTCTAAGTACCATTGTACAGTTTTACGAATACCACTTTCAAAGCTTTCCTGCGGTTGCCAGTTTAGTTCCTGTTGTATTTTGCTGGCATCAATAGCATACCTTAAATCATGTCCTGCCCGATCTTGTACATAAGTGATAAGGTCTTTATAGTGCTTTATACCGGCCGGTTTATCAGGGACTAGCTCATCTAATAACTCACAAATAGTATTAACGACTTCAATATTTTGTTTTTCATTATGCCCACCTATATTATAGGTTTCTGCAACTTTCCCTTGTGTTGCGACTAATACAAGGGCGCGTGCATGATCTTCAACATATAACCAATCTCTTATTTGGTTACCTTTACCGTATACAGGTAATGCTTTACCTTCTAGCGCATTTAGAATAATTAAGGGAATTAGTTTTTCAGGAAAATGATACGGACCATAATTATTTGAACAGTTTGTAATAAGGGTCGGGAAGCCATAAGTCCGTTGCCATGCCCTGACCAAGTGATCTGAACTGGCTTTACTTGCTGAATAAGGGGAGCTTGGGGCATAAGCTGTTGTTTCTGTAAACAAGGGTAATTCAGCATTATCATCTTGTTCTGGGTGAGGCAAGTCACCATATACTTCATCCGTTGATATATGGTGAAAGCGAAAATCTTGTTTTTTACGGGCCTCTAATGCTGACCAGTAAACTCGTGCTTGATCCAATAAAGTATAAGTGCCAACAATATTGGTTTGAATAAATTCACCTGGGCCATCTATCGACCTGTCAACATGAGATTCAGCTGCAAGGTGCATTATAATATCTGGTTGATATTGTACTAATATGCGCTTAATTTCATTAGCATCACAAATATCAACCTGCTCAAAATGGTAGCGCTTATCTGCAGAAACTTGTGTTAATGACTCTAGGTTTCCAGCATAAGTGAGTTTATCTACATTAACTACTTTATGCTCTGTCTCATTAATAAGGTGTCTTATAACAGCAGAACCGATAAATCCTGCACCGCCTGTGACCAAAATCGTTTTCATATTGTTACTCATTATTGAAGTTTATCTAGACAAGCCTGTAAGGAGTCTTTCCAGTAAGGGATATTCAAGGAATATTTTTGTTTAATTTTAGCTTTATTTAGTACGCTATAGTGAGGGCGTTTTGCTGGTGTTGGATAGTCTTTAGTCTCTATCGGCAATACGTTACAGGCTATGTTTGTATATTCAAAAATAGCTTTGGCAAAATCATACCAACTACAAACCCCCTCATTACTATAGTGATACACGCTAACACCTGTTTGCTGACTATGATTTAAGGTGTCAACAAGGGCTAAAATACTGCTCGCAAGGTCTGTAGCATATGTGGGTGCTCCAATTTGATCGAAGATAACAGCTAGTTCCGGCCTCTCTTTACCTAATTTCAACATGGTTTTTACAAAATTATGACCATATTCAGAATAAACCCAACTTGTGCGAATAATAATGGCATCACAGGCTATTGCTTGAATAGCTTGTTCCCCTTTTAGTTTAGTTGAGCCATAGATATTTTGTGGGTTTATTGCATTATCTTCTGTATAAGGTTTGTGGTTGGTTCCATCAAAAATATAATCTGTGCTGATATGAATCAATATTGAATTGTTTTTTTTAGCCATTTCAGCTAATTGTTTGACCGCTAAATGGTTAATAGCATCGGCTAATTGTTGTTGCTCTTCAGCTTTATCAACAGCGGTATAAGCGGCACAGTTAATAATCAGATCAAATTTATGCTGTGCAAAATAGGCAGCTATTTTTTCTGAACAACTCAAATCTAATTGCTTTCTACCGGTAAAAGTAAATTGGTACTGAGGGTTTTGCTTTACTAGCACTTGTAAAGACTGTCCCAGCTGACCTCCTTGACCGGTGACTAAAATAGTTTTAATTTCAGGCATAATAATTAGTTTGATAGTCAAATCCAGATTTTAATTCAGCAAATGCAACTTGCTGAGTATCTTTTTTTGATAGCTGCAACTTACTTTTATCAATTTTCCAATCAATATTAAGTTGTTTATCATCAAAAGCTAAACCTCTATCACATTCAGGACTATAATAATTATCAACCTTATAAGCAAAAGTCGCTGTCTCACTTAATACCACAAAGCCATGTGCAAAGCCTCTCGGTACAAAAACTTGGTGTTTATTCTCTTCAGACAACTCCACAGCCACATGTTGCCCAAAAGTAGGGCTACCTATCCGAATATCAACAGCAATATCTAATACACTACCTGTAATAACGCGTACTAATTTACTTTGTGCATAAGGGGGTAATTGATAATGTAAGCCTCTTAATACCCCATAGCTTGATTTAGATTCATTATCTTGTACAAAAGAAACGGGATGGCCGACAGCTTGCTCAAATAAATCCTGGCGAAAAGTTTCTACAAAATAACCTCTAGTATCGCCGTGAACTTTCGGCTGTATTAAAATAATCTCAGGGATTGTTTGGGCAATAAATTTCATCCATTTATACCTTCTTCTGCACGTTTTAATAAATATTGGCCATATTGGTTTTTAGATAAGGGTTTTGCCAATTCAATCAACTGGGCTTTATTTATATAGCCTTGTTCAAAAGCAATTTCTTCAATACAGGCCACCTTTAGGCCCTGTCTTTTTTCTATCGTCTCAATAAATTGAGAGGCTTCCATTAAACTTTCATGTGTTCCCGTATCAAGCCAGGCATAACCGCGTCCTAGCAGCTCAACTTTTAAACGGTTTTCAGCTAAAAAGAGCTGATTTACTGTGGTAATTTCAAGTTCGCCTCTATCTGATGGCTCAATAATGGCGGCTTTTTTAATCACATCATTAGGATAAAAATATAGGCCGGTTACCGCATAATTACTTTTGGGCTGTACGGGCTTTTCTTCCAGACTAATAGCATTGCCTTCGTTATCAAATTCAGCTACTCCATAACGTTCAGGGTCGGCTACTCGATAACCAAACACAGTGGCTTTATTTTGTTGTTTAGCATTATTAACAGCCGAGCTTAAAACACTTTTAAGATCATGGCCATAAAAAATATTATCACCTAGTACTAAACAAGCATCATCATCACCGATAAAATCTTTGCCTAAAATAAAAGCCTGTGCCAAACCATCTGGAGAAGGTTGAATAATATATTCAATTTGTAAACCTATATCTGAACCATCACCTAATAAGCGAATAAAGCCAGCTTGATCTTCTGCGGTAGTAATAATCAAAATCTCAGTGATACCCGCTAACATTATTACGGATAAAGGGTAATAGATCATGGGTTTGTCATAAACAGGAAGAACCTGTTTTGAGACACCTTTTGTAATCGGGTAAAGGCGTGTTCCTGAACCGCCTGCTAAGATAATTCCTTTCATTTCATTTTCCACCTTAGGTTTATTTAATTTATTGTAAAGTTGGCTTTAGGGAGTCTGAAGAAACAATTTTTTATAAATAATGATAGTGTATTTTATTAGTTACTACCCTATATTTATTTTCTGTAAAAAATAAACGCCAAAACTTGAGAGCTTATTCTTTAACAGGCCGCTTATCTAGCTTTCTTTGTAATGTTCTCCGGTGCATATTTAATGCGCGTGCAGCCGCAGAAATATTGCCTTCATGCTGCATCAATACTTTTTGTAAATGCTCCCACTCTAAGCGTTTAACCGATAAAGGGTTTTGGTTGATTTCAACTGAAGAGTCACCTTCATTTTTATATAAAGCATTAACAATTTCATCGGCATTTGCCGGTTTAGTTAGATAATGAATTGCGCCTAATTTTATGGCTTCTACAGCGGTAGCAATACTCGCAAACCCCGTTAACATAATAATTTGAGTATTATCATCCAATGAAATAAGTTTTTTTACCATTTCTAAGCCTGAATCATATCCTATACGTAAATCTATTACCGCATATTCAGGTTCAGTTTTTTCTGCTAAAGATATTCCAGATTTTACATCATTAGCAACAGATACTTGAAAATTCCTTTTTTCTAATGCAGGTTTTAATACGGAACAAAATGTTTCATCATCATCAACCAGTAGTAGATTCGGTTTGTCCATTTCCGTTACCATAGTTTGTCTCTTTTGTTAATAATGGTAGGCTGATTTCAACACAGGCTCCACCAGAAGACGTGTTAAAAAACTCTATTTTACCGCCTAAACGGATAATTGTGGAATAAGTTAAAAATAATCCAACGCCTAAACCCTGTTTACTACTGACTACTGGCTCTTTTCCTGCGTATTTAATGATTTCTGCTGGGAAACCGGGGCCAAAGTCTCGGATTTTTAACTGTAATAACCGCTTATCCCAAGTAGCCAAAAAATCAATTCCTTTGTTTGGGTCTGTGACTTCAGCAGCATTATTTAAAATATTAATGATGGAATGAGTCAGAGTGCGAGCAGCGATAATTTTAGCATTAATTTCAATGTTAGGTGATATGTTTAGATTAATTTTACTAGAGCTATTGTGTGCTCGCCATTGATTAATCGTTTCATCCAAATAATCCAGAACAAGCATAGGCTTACCCGATTCTGCACGCATTTCGCCTGAAGAGGCGGAGAGAACAGACAGAGCTTTTTTACAACGTCCAACCTGTTCATTCATTATTCTTAATTGTGAGTGTAGTTCAGGAAAGCGATGTTTGGGGTAATCAAGCTGTATTTCATGAGTTAAAATAGCCAGTGTACCAAGTGGTGTTCCCATATCATGAGCCGCACTCGCCGCAAGAGTGCCTAAAGAAACCACCCGTTCGTTTCTTAATGCACTTTCTCTTGCATCTGCAAGACTTCTTTCTTGAACTTTTAAGGTTTTTGATAACTGCACAACAAAGAAAGCGACTAAGCCAGCACTAAAGACAAAGCCAAACCACATACCAAAAATATGTAAGTTAAAGTACTGATCTTCCTCCATCCTATGCAAGTAATGTTGCATCCCAAGGCTCACCAAGTTTGGGTCAGGAAGATGTGGTTCAATGGCGGGTAAAGGAATATTATAGCCAACTAGCACTGTATAAGTACAACAGGTGAGTATTACCATATTCCATGCATAGGCCTGAGGGAGCATAATAGCGGTAACAATAATGGGAAGCAGAAATACCCAGATAATTGGGTTTGATGCGCCGCCGGTTAAATAAAGTAGTGAGCCAAAAGCAAAAACATCAATCGAAATTTGAGAGAAAATTTCAAGTTCAGAGACAGGTTCATCCGTATTTAAACGCATCCAAGTGTATAGGTTGACCATACAAATTGAGAAGATTACCAACCATAATTCTTCTTGTGGAAGGTTTATATCAATAACATAGTATGCTGCCAGAATTAGAAATGCTCCGCCAAGAAGCATCAGGTTTCTGAGGATATAGAGCCACTTAAGGTTATCTTTGGTTGTTATATTCGATTTTGGTAAAACGGTTCCAAACATTTTAAGGCTTATAGTTCCACAGATAGTATCACTGGTATATTAGTAGGAAGCGCATCGATTGCAAAAGATGCGCTTTCTATCGTCAGCACATGCTACAACAAACGCTTAATATATCCTATTTTTTAAATAATAGGATATTAATTATACATATTTTTAATCTTTATTTGCTTTTCATAAAGCAAAACCTTGTTGCAAAAAATGAGTATTTTTGCTACTGCGACAATTTGTCACATTTTAACTTGACAAAAGCTTTGCTATTATTAACCTAACTTTTAAAGCCTTGGTGGCTAAACAGCGAAAGTTGCGTTATGTTATTCCTAAAATATACCTCCAAAGCAGTTAATTATTAACTGCTTTTTTTTTGCCTGCTTGTTTTTAAAAATTAATACCAACACCTCCTAAGCCACAATACCCCTGAGGATTCTTTGCTAAATATTGCTGGTGATCACCTTCAGCATAATAAAAAACTGGGGCATCAATTATTTCAGTTGTTATTTTATTTAAACCTGATGCAGACAACTTAGACTGATAATGTTGTTTTGATTTTAATGCTAGCTGTTTTTGCATATCATTAACAGTATAAATTCCTGATCGGTATTGCGAACCTATATCATTTCCCTGCCTCATTCCTTGGGTAGGGTTGTGAGACTCCCAGAAAATAACTAATAATTGTTGATATGAAATTATTGTAGGGTCAAAAACGACCAAAACAACTTCGCTATGCCCCGTTAATCCAGAGCAAACTTCTTTATAGCTAGGGTTGTCAATGGCCCCACCGGTAAAGCCAACAGCCGTTGAAAAAACTCCATTTTGCTGCCAAAACTTTCTTTCTGCACCCCAGTAGCAACCTAAGCCAAAAATAGCTTGTTGTAAATGTTCTGGAAAAGGAGGGGATATTGGGTTGTTATTTACAAAATGATTGGACATTTGACTATCTAGTTTAAATGAATTGAGAAGGTTAAGTATTTTTGGGGATAAATGTATGCAAGGCTATAATTAATTATATTACTAATTTAAATTAAAAGTATAAATGAAAGAACAAGATTGTTTACGACGTTTTTTATTTGAAGAGCTCGGGGTAAGAGGTGAATGGGTTCGGCTACAGAGTAGCTGGCAAGAAGCTAAGCAGTATCAGCAATTATCAGTTTGTGTGCAGGAAAAGTTAGGGCAAGCTATGGCCGCTGTTGTTTTATTGTCAGCAAGCATTAAGTTTGAAGGTGCTATGATCTTACAGGCACAGGGGCAAGGACAACTAAATACCCTGATTGCTCAGGCAACACACGATCGTAAAATTCGTGCTTTAGCAAGGGGTGATACTCAAATGGAAGCAGGAAGTTTAACCAAAATGATGGGGGCAGGTCGTCTGGTTATTACTGTTAAACCAGAACAGGGCGAACCTTATCAAGGGATTGTTGCATTGGAGGAGGATAAACTGGCGGATGTTATAACAAAATACTTCACTCAATCAGAGCAATTGAAAACGAGAGTTTGGTTATTTGCTAATGAAACACATGTAGCAGGTTTGTTTATTCAAGAATTACCTGCACAAGAAAGTTATAAAGTGGATTGGGAGCGAATTACAGCATTGGCCGGAACAGTGACAAAAGAAGAAATGCTGACATTAGATTGCAATGAAATGTTATTTAGACTTTTTAATGAAGAGAAAGTGAGAGTATTTGAGCCTGAAGCTGTTACATTTGAATGTGGATGTTCGCCTAAAAAAATTGAGACAGCATTGGTTTCTTTGGGTAAGAAGGAGTTGGATTCAATTTTTTTGGAGAGAGACATAATAGATGTCGATTGTGAATTTTGTGGTAAGAAATATAGTTTTGATCAAGTTGATGTGGAAAATTTACTTTCTGCTCAAACAATAAGTAACCCCTTAAAAACAAAGCACTAACTATGACAATAAGAAAAGAAGGAATAATTAAATTTCTCCGCTGGTTTTTAATACTGTCTTTTATGAGTTCATTGACGGGCTGTTTCTACTGGATGCGAGCCTATCAAACTTATTTGCAAATGGGTGATTTTGATCAGCACTTTACAATAACTGCAGGGAATGAGTTTCAGCTACATTTTAAAGACCCTGTTCTATACAGCGATGATTTTATTGCCTTGTCAAAATTACAGCCTAGCCAGAAATCAATAACAGAGACAGGTCAAACATGGCATTATTGGTTTCACAAAGTTGACCTAGAAGGTAACATTATCAAGCCAGCAGTTAAATTTTATTTTGACCTCTACTTTAATAAACAGGAACGGCTGACTCAGTGGTCTTTTTCTCAGCTTTTTTTACAAATAGCACCGGCTGAGTTTCTTGAAATTTCAATTCGATCTATAGGGGGAGCTGAAATTAATCAAGGAAAAAGGCAGATAAAAGCCAACACGGATTTAATTGAAAAAATTGATACAGACTTGCCACAAAAGGCTCAAGTGTTAAGTCAGCTAGGATTACCTTTAAGTATTGAGCATAAGGCCGATCAAGATATTTATCTTTATCATTTTTTATTACAAACTCCAAGTATTGAAGAGGGGTATGAGGATAGAAGATTAAGCGTTGTTAAACTTTCTTTTGATAAGGCTAGTGATGAATTAATTAAAATGTCTGGGCGGTTTATCGGGCTTAAAATTTCTATTAATTATCAGAAATATGTTAAGAAATAATAGATGGGTTAACAATGCGTTTAACTGAACAACAACAAAAAACGATAAAGCATACGGTAACAGCACTTACTGGAAACGAAACAGAAATAATTTTATTTGGTTCTCGGGTTGATGATACACAACGAGGCGGGGATATAGACTTATTAATTACTTTAACAGATAAGGTAGAGCACCCCGCTGAACTATGTGCAAAAATAAGCAGTCAGCTAATAAGAGCTTTTCAGGGTAGAAAGGTAGATATACTATTATCAGCGCCTAACTTAAAAGATTTAGAAATACACGCAATAGCGCGACAAAAAGGCATACATTTATGACGGTAGAGCAAGACAAGGTAGCCAGGGTAAAATTTTTAAGTCGAGTCGTGGAAAAGCAAATCAAACACTTGAAATATTCTGCTACTCAATTGTTTAAACAAGAGTTCACCCTAAAGCAAGCAGAACTAATCAATAAAGATGAAGAGCTAGCAGCCCAATTAGAAGCTTTTACCAGCCGATTCTGCCGACTACAAGATACCGTAGGGGATAAATTATTACCTGCCTGGCTAAATATATTAAATGAAAAAACTAAAGTAGCTATTGATAATTTAGATAAAGCAGAAAAAATTGGCATACTCCCTTCAGTAGAACAATGGTTAGAAGTAAGGCAGTTACGAAATCAAATGATTCATGAATATATTGAAGACTTAACAGTTTTAGCCGATGCAGTACAGGCTAGTTACTTACACCTTGATTTTGTTATATCAGTTGCAGAGGCCATTATTCAGGACCTTGTTCAACGCAAAATAATTTAACTGAAACCTTGGAAGTGAGGCTTTAGCCTCGCCTGACTCGTGCGAGGCTAAAGCCTCACTTCCAAATGTTAAAGTAAATATTGTTAGGATCGTGCATGAAACAACTTACCGGTTTCTAACTTGTCTTTTTGCTCCAGGTGAAATGCTCTCATTCGTTGCGTAGCCAGCTATGCGCCTCATGAGATCATTTCACCTGAAACAAAAATCCTACGTTATAATTTTGGGAAGTTATTCCATACACGATCCTTAGCTATTTGTATTAGGCAAGTTCATATTTTGCAATTACATCATATTTACCTTTACTTCTTTTGCTTGATTCCAGTATCTATTCCTTTGGCAGAATTATCGCTTGTTATAAAATGAACTTTTGTATATTATTATTAACTAATATACTTATTGTGAATAAAAGAGGTGGTATTATGAATAATAGAATTAATAGACAACGACGTAAATTTTTACATTATTCAGGCATTACTGCGGCGGCGATAGCAACCTACCCTTCTTTATTGCAAGCCAATAATATAGGGGCTTCTAGTAAACCCTCTGCTAATTTTCATGCTGATGTGGAAATTGAACTCACTCAAAAAGCGGTTAAAATTCCTATTTTTGCTGGACAGCGAACGAGAGTTTGGAAAGTGTTTGGCAGAGTACTTAAAGGCCCCCCTTCTACTATCGGTAACTTACCCGATTCGTATTTAGCGCCTACTTTAAATTTACAGAAAGGGCAAAAAGTTAGAATTTATCTAAAAAATAAATTACACGCTCATTCTATTTTGCATTGGCATGGTTTGCATGTGCCAGCAAAAATGGACGGCAACCCAATGTATGCCATTAATCATGGTGAAACCTTTGTTTATGAATTTGAAGTTCTTAATCGAGCAGGAACATACTGGTATCATGCCCACACCCACAGTGTAACAGCAAAACAAGTGTACTCGGGTCTAGCGGGTTTGATTATCGTGAGTGATAAAGAAGAACAGGCTTTAGGCTTGCCGGGTGGAAAATATGATGTGCCTATCGTTATTCAGGATCGAAAGTTTGATCGTCAAAACCAGCTGGTTTACGGCGTTAATATGATGCAACGCATGTCAGGTTTTTTGGGTGATCAAATTATGATTAATGGAAAACCTGATTATATTTTGCCCGTAGAAAAACGATCTTATCGTTTACGTTTACTAAATGGTTCTAATTCTCGGATTTATAAATTAGCCTGGGATGATGGTTCGCCTGTTACCGTAATAGGCACAGATGGCGGCCTTATTGAAAAGCCAGAAACAATGCCTTATGTTATGTTAGCACCTGCTGAAAGACGTGAACTATGGATTGATTTTAGCAACAAGCCTATAGGTACTGAATTGACTCTACGCTCCATTCCTTTTGATGGTGCGTCAATGCATGGCGGTATGATGGGCGGAATGGGCGGAGGTATGATGGGACGGCGTGGTGGCATGGGCAAAGGGATAAGTTCTGGTCGCTCATTACCTTTAGGGGGAGATTACCCTGTCCTTAAAGTTAAAGTTGTAAAACATGCTAGCAGTAATAGCTCACTTCCAGCACGTTTAACTCCAATCAAGCCGCTACATATCCGTGATGCTACCAATGCTAATAAAGCTAGAACAATTACATTATCAATGCGGCATATGTCTGCTTTACTCAATGGCCGATCTTATAAAATGAATGATATTCAGCCTGATGAAGTGATTACCGTCAATACATTACAATTAATGGCTTTTGATAACGGGTTTCACCGGAGTATGGGAATGATGGCAATGCCTCACCCTATGCATTTACATGGTGAGCAATTTCAGATTATTAAACGTGAAGTAAGCCCTCGTCACCGCGCTGCTCATGCAACTATTTCAGAAGGGTTAGTAGATAGCGGTTGGAAAGATACTGTTTTGGTTATGCCTGGGGAAAAGGTAAGCTTTTTAAAACCTTTTAATGATTATAAGGGGTTATTTATGTATCACTGCCATAATCTGGAACATGAAGATATGGGCATGATGCGGGATTTCTTGATTAAATAAATGGATTGAAAATATTTGATTCCATTTCTTTTGGTTAACACTTAAAACGGTATAGCGGACTTTAGTCCGCTATAGGGAGAGGCAATATTTATTAAGTTATGCGGACTAAAGTCGGCTCTACAATGACGGGTCTTAATTTTTAAATTGACCTGTGGTAAGTTAATAGACATGTTAAAAATCAAACTTTAAAGCGACTAATTGCCTTTTGTATATCAGACGCTAATTTTGCTAGCTCTTCACTACTTTGACTGATTTGTAAAGAACTCTGGGCCGATTGTTCAGTAACAGCACTGATATTACTAATATTCCGGCTCATTTCTTCTGCAACAGCCGCTTGCTCTTCTGATGCACTTGCAATATGAGTTGCCATATCATCTATTTTAATCACTGAAGTGGCAATTCCCTGAAGCTGTTCATCGCCTTTTTCTGTTTCTATTACCGTACTTTCAGAACGTTTTTTACCTTCAATCATAACTTTTACTGCTTTTTCTGTGCCTGACTGTAAACGCTCAATCATTTTCTGAATTTCTTCGGTAGACTCCTGAGTTCGGCTTGCCAAGGTTCTTACTTCATCGGCTACCACAGCAAATCCTCTGCCATTTTCTCCAGCTCTTGCGGCTTCAATAGCGGCATTAAGAGCCAGCAAATTAGTTTGCTCTGCAATACTTTGAATAACACTCAGAACCCCACCAATTTTATCCCCATCATCTGCCAGCTCTTGAACCACACCGGTTGCAATGTCAATTTCAGTAGATAATGAATTAATCACTTGCTTAGTATGACTCGCCAGCTCTTGACCTTCTGTGACTGAATTATGTGCTGCTTGAGTTGCCGTCGCGGTTTCACTCGCATGTCGCGCTACTTCTTGTACTGTTGCGGCCATCTCTGTCATAGCAGTTGCAACTTGCTCGATTTGTTCTTGCTGTTGCTGAACGCCTCGGTTAGTTTCTTGACTGGTCATAGACATTTCTTCTGTCGAAGAAGCCAACACGTCAATAGAAACTTCTAATTGCCTGATAATCTCAGAAAACTGATCGGCCATTGAATTAAAAGACTGTGCTAAATCTGCAAATTCATCTTCATTATCTAAATGCACCCTAGGCACTAGGTTACCTGATGCCAATGCTCTGGCGGTTTCTTGTAGCTTAACAATAGCTGATTGAAAGGATTGGTAAAAACCAGAAAATAGATAGATTGCTAACAAAGTGATAGCTGTGACTATTGATAGCATTAATATCATTTTGCTATAAAGCCTCTCTAATCTTTGGTCCAATAAATCCTCTAATTCAGGCAATAAAATATCTAAAATTTTAAAATTAGCGTTAATAACGGTGGTACCTTTAGAAAAAACAGTATTGTCTTGAACTGTTATTGGATTTTTTTCAAGAATCTCAGTTTTCAAAAAAAGTAAATAATTTTCAGAGTCTGACACTGTTTGTTGGACTTGTGGTCCAATTTTATTGGATAAACGAGGGTTTTCTTGACCTAAAACTCGCATACCACGGTTAAGGTCATTAATATTCTCTTGGACCGTTGATATTAATGATGTCAACTTAATACTTTCAACTTCAGAGATTTGCCGCATTGCCGCCAAACCAGAAGACATACCTCTTGCTTGCCCTAAATTCTCTACAACCTGGGGCAAAAAATTAACGATAGCTTCTTTAATATAAAAACCATCAAGCTCTGGAATTAGTGTCAGGCGCGAACTATCACTAATATTTTTAACCAGATCCAATACCTCTGCAATTAACTGGGTATGTCGAGTAAAGACTACTTTTGCAGGGCCATTAAATGCCTCAGCTTCTAAACGCCCCCACCTTCTTTTTATATCATTCCATTGTGATGTTGTCCCTAGTTGAGCTCCCAATTTTTGATCGACCTCATCAATTAAACGAATATCTTCAGCCAGTTGTTTTCTTTTGACTAAAATTTTAGCTTTAAGGTTTTTATTTCCCGATAAGAAAGCATTTGTCATTCCTCTGTGTTCAGGTAAATGTTGAATAAGTTGTCGAAGAGGAGTGATATACACCACACCTTTATGCTCATTTTTACCCATATTAATGGCTGATATTTCCGTACTGACTAGAAGGTATACCACTATGACCAAGGGAGTAATAAAGGCTATTGAAATCAAAAGCATTTTTTTGGAACAGCTTAATTTATTCATTAAAGCTGTTGCAGCTGCGGTAAGCATTGTGTTCTCCTGAAATAATGTAAGAGCAATATTACACAGTAAGTATAGACAATATTTTCAACTTAAAATCTAAAATATTGTGATATTTACGAGACAAGTTTTGTCACAATGTATTTAAAAGATGGCGTGCATAAATGTTAGTCTCATCAAGGGGTAATTAAAAGGCAACGGCAGTAATTAAAAGGCAACGGCAGTTATTAAAAACCCACAAAAACAGTAAATGAATTTTTAACTCTTCTACAGAAACAACAAT
The DNA here is from genome assembly GCA_024277935.1 of Gammaproteobacteria bacterium. Classification (GTDB taxonomy): domain Bacteria; phylum Pseudomonadota; class Gammaproteobacteria; order Methylococcales; family Methylomonadaceae; genus QPIN01. The sequence continues at coordinate 4,026 of JAJRUF010000269.1, read as the reverse complement.
TGCCTAAAACTATTTTTACTTTGAAAAACTATATTGAGTTGTTGTAAGTCTCCACGGAGAATTATGTCAATGATTGCGAGTTAAAAAAATGCTGTTTATAATTTTCTTGGTGATTTATTTAGATGAATGGGTGAGGGGTTTTATGAATCTAGAAGAGCATGATAAATTATTTTTACACCAAATTTACAATTAATATATTAGTGAGGTGCTTATTTTTACCTTTCTTTAAAAATTAAGCAACAGAAAAACAATAGTCATGTAAAAATTTGCTTAAATACAGCCATTGAGACTCAGTTTTAGGTAAACCAAAACGTAAGCTTTGTGGCTTGTTAAATAGGCGTGTCAAAATTCCCTGTTGAGCGAGGAATTGGTGTATTTGTTTCGCAGATTTAGTTTGAACCCAAACAAATAAATCAGTTTGAGAGCTGATTTTTAAACCACTATTATGCAGTAACAAAGCAAGTCTATTTGATTGTTTAGTTAGTTCAAGTTGGGTATTTTGTTGCCAGTTTATATCCAGTAAAGCGGCAGCAGCAATATAGCGACTGGGGTGACTAATAGTCCAGGGGCCAAGGAGCTGATTAAGGTGCTTGATAATCGCTTCAGATGCAATGACAAAACCACAGCGAATCCCTGCTAAACCAAAAAATTTACCAATAGAGCGCAAGATAATAAGACCATCAGTTACAGGGTAACTGGATAAGCTATTTTCGGGTGTGGAATCGATAAAAGCTTCATCAATAATAAGCCAGCCATTGCGTAATTGTAATTGCTTATGCCAATCAAAAAGTTGTGACTTAGTAAAACGTTGAGCTGTAGGGTTGTTAGGGTTAATTAAAATTAAAACATCTAATTTATGAACAGCATCATTAATAGTTGATTCTGTTAATTCAATAATATCATGCCCTGCTTTTTTCCAATTATAAGCATGTTCAGCATAAGCTAAGGATAAAACACCCACTTTAGATTTTTTTCGTAATAAAGGTAAGCTTTGGATAGCTGCTTGTGAGCCAGCAACAGGTAAAACTGATTGGCATTGATAATATTGTTTCGCTGCCTCAATTAAACCATCATCAGATTCTGGTAAGCGCAGCCAACATTCCGCAGGAATAGGGGGAATAGGCCAGCCATTCGGGTTGATACCTGTTGATAAGTCAATCCATTGTTCAACAGGGATATTATATTGTTTAGCCGCTGCAATTAATGACCTCCGTGCTCAAGCAAGGTTTTCTCCTAATAAGTCTAAAATAATAATCACTAATAGCCATAATATTAGCGTGCTAGTGATAAGGGTATTTGCACGAATAATATCAGCATTTGTGGGTAATTTATCCGTACCAAAATACACTTTATTTTTAAGTTTACCGTGATACCAGGCAGGCCCACCCAATTGTAGGTTTAACGAGCCTGCACCCGATGTCATTACTGGGCCGGCATTGGGGCTGTCTAATAAAGAAGCCTGTGTATTCCAACACGAAAAGGCTTGTTTGCTATCACCTAAACAGGCATAACTGAATGCAGTAAGGCGGGCTGGAATCCAGTTTAAACAATCATCAAAACGAGCCGCAGCCCAACCAAAATATAAAAACCGTTGGTTTTTATAGCCCCACATAGCATCTAGTGTATTGCTTAAGCGATAAATAACTACGCCCGTGGGGCCAGCGATAATAAACCAAAAAATAGGCGCAAAAATGGCATCAGCTCCATTTTCCAGCACAGATTCAATCGTCGCTTTACGCACATCATTAGCCAGCATTTTATCTGTCTGCCGACTTACAATCATAGCCACACGGTTTTTTGCGAGTTGCAAATTATTACTGTCAAGTGCTTGAAATACCAATAAGGCATGCTGTTTTAAACTATTGGCAGCAATACAAAAATACAGAATTACAGGGGAAAGAAAGGTATTAATAATAGAATATTGAGTGATGCTGAAAACTAATATCGTAAAAGGTATAAGTAATACCATTAAAGCAATAAATCCGAATAATTTTTGCAATAAAGTAGAATGATGTGGGTAACGTAATTTATTTTCAGCAAAATTCGCCAGGCTACCAAAAAACACTAAAGGGTGATATTTTTTGGGTTCTCCTAGCCAGTGGTCAAGCAGAACAGCTAAAATAAGGGATAAACTCATGTGTAGGATATTAATTTAGTTTCTATTCCCTATTATACGAATTCAGCTCAAACTAATCTTTGTTAATGCAAGAAATAAACCAAAATGTGCAAACCTTAATGGTTCAAGGCACAACATCAGATGCCGGTAAAAGTACTTTAGCGACTGCTTTATGCCGTTATTATTATCGAAAAGGCATTAAAGTGGTACCTTTTAAACCTCAGAATATGGCATTAAATAGTGCAGTAACTGTTGATGGAGGGGAAATTGGTCGAGCACAGGCGGTTCAGGCTGTAGCTTGTAGATTAGAACCTCATACAGATATGAACCCTGTATTACTTAAACCTAATTCAGATAAAACAGCACAAGTTATTATTCATGGTAAGGCTAGCGAAAATCTTTCTGCCAAGGAATACCATCAGTTTAAGAAACAAGCCATGCAAGCCGTTCTACAATCACATAAGCGATTAACTGAACAATATCAAATGGTCGTTGTGGAGGGTGCAGGTAGCCCAGCAGAAATAAATTTGCGTGAAGGTGATATTGCAAATATGGGCTTTGCAGAAACGGTTGACTGCCCGGTTATTTTAATTGCAGATATAGATAAAGGCGGTGTATTTGCACATATTGTTGGCACCTTGGAGTTACTATCAGCAACAGAGCAACAAAGAATCGTGGGTTTTGTCATTAATCGTTTTCGAGGTGATATGGCATTATTACAGCCAGGAATTGATTGGTTAGAACAAAGAACGGGTAAACCGGTTTTAGCTGTATTACCTTATTTACATGATTTTTATTTAGATGCTGAAGATTCGGTTGCTTTAAATAAATATCAACAAACGCCTAAAGCGGGTTTTAATATTGTTATTCCTCATTTTCCACGGATAAGTAATCATACAGATTTTGATGCTTTATTGTTACACCCTGATATTAATGTTCAATTTGAAAAAGGCCCTGAAAATTATTTAGCTGCTGATTTAATTATTTTAGCAGGAAGTAAATCGGTACGGGATGATTTGCAGTGGTTAAAAAACAGTGGTTGGGTTGATTTTATCAATAAACATCTTCGTTACGGTGGCAAGGTGTTAGGTGTTTGTGGTGGGTTTCAAATGTTAGGAGATTGTATTCATGACCCTAAAGGTATTGAGGGGAAACCGGGTTCAAGTGCCGGTTTGGGCTTATTAGAAATGCAAACCTGCTTACAAAGTGAAAAATGTTTACAAAATGTAAGTGGTTATTTAACCTTTGAAAATATTGAAATTAAAGGGTATGAAATACATGCGGGTATCACGCAAGGTGAGGCCTTAAAAAACCCCATGATGATGCTTGCTGGAAAGCCAGAGGGTGCAATTTCAAAGGATAATCAAGTAATAGGAACTTATCTGCATGGCTTATTTGATTCAGCAAAAGCAGCGGATAGCCTGTTAGGCTGGGCTGGTTACAAAAAACAGCAAGCTATAGACTTGGATAACTTACGTGAGGCTGGTATTAATTTAATTAGCGATACCCTAGAGGAAAACTTTGATTTTACCAAGTTAGAGCAACAGCTAAATATTTTTTATAGCTCTTAACAAACCAAACCTTTGCTTAGCTATACTTCACACGGTCACGACTGCATGAAGCATGATGGGACGAGCTAAAATCCAGTTAATAAATGATAAGGTATTAATTTATTAAGGTGAATCTGTGGTTTGTATAGACCAATATATTTTGCTAATAAAATAACCATTATTTTTAGAGAGCCTCTTGCAAAACTCCAAATTTCACAGCCCTATATTTGCGAACAATTCTCATTCATATTTTTAAAAAATAAATACCCTTTTTTTTGCCTTTATCTGTTCTTGAGTCTTATTTTTTAGTTTTTTTCTACATTTAGGGCATATTTATCCTGTTCTTGAAACTTTTAAGTT
>JAJRUF010000268.1 GCA_024277935.1 Gammaproteobacteria bacterium | reverse complement strand
TCTGGATACATCTCCGCAATAGCTTTAATAATATCAGCATTTTTAGGTTTGCCAGCAAAAGCACCATCTAAATCCACTAAATGAATACGTCTTGCACCTTGTGCCACCCATTTTCCAGCAACCGCGACAGGGTCATCTGAAAATACAGTATTATCTTCCATGCGTCCTTGACGTAAACGAACACATTTACCTTCTTTTAAATCAATTGCAGGTATTAGCAACATTTTTACTTCTCGATAGTTAATCAGTTTAGCTCAGGCTTTAAAGCCTGAGCTCTATTTTATTTTCACACAAAGTCACGGAGTCACTAAGGAAGAGCTTTTAGGGAGTTTGATGGAATAAAGTTACCCATATTTTCGCCCACGTCCTAGTCTTTGTATTATTTATTTTTTATTGCTTTCCATCCCAAGTTAAAAAGTTCTTCAACAGTTGCAAACCAACCGTCTGACTTTTTTCCGGATGAAATTGCACGGCAAATATATTATCTTTTGCCAATGCACTGGTAAATTCTTTTGGGTATTCTGTCGTTGCTATAGTCTCTGACTCATCATTTGGCTTTACATAATAGCTATGCACAAAATAAAAACGACTGTTTTGTGGAATACCGTCCCATAAAGGATGTTGTTTTTGCTTAACTTGATTCCAGCCCATATGTGGAATTTTTAATCTTTCACCTTTTGCATCCAACAAATTTTTTGAAAAATGCTCAACATGTCCTTTAAAAATGTTCAGGCAAGCCGTGTTGTTATTTTCTTCACTATCAGTCACCAATGCTTGCATACCTAAACAAATTCCCAAAAAAGGTTTGGTTTTAGCAACCTCTTTAATAATAGCTGACAGACCAGAACTATCCAATGCAAACATACAATCTCTTATTGCCCCAACACCAGGGAATACAATTCTATCTGCTTGTTGAATCGTCTTGGCATCCGATACTATTTGAACATCAACTTCTGGCGCTGCATGTTGCAACGCCTTTTCAATAGAATGGAGATTCCCCATTCCGTAATCAATAACCGCTACTGATGACATAAATTTTTAAAAGGTAAAAGAAAGAATAAAAGGTGGCTTAAAGTGAGCCTTTTGTTGATGGCATAATACCTGCCATTCTGGGGTCTGCTGTTATTGCCATTCTTATGGCTCGCCCCAAAGCCTTAAAAATTGTTTCTGCAATATGATGGGCATTTCGACCTTTAAGGCTATCTATATGCAATGAAACACCTGCATGATTAACGAAGCCCTGGAAAAACTCACGAAATAAATCAACATCAAACGAGCCAATCATACCTCTTGGATAGTCCACTTCATAATACAGCCCAGGTCTGCCAGAAAAATCGATAACAACCCTAGATAATGCCTCATCTAATGGCACATAAGCATGACCATATCGAACAATACCTTTTTTATCACCCAAGGCTTTAGCAAACGCCTGACCTAATGTAATACCAATATCTTCTACTGTATGGTGAGCGTCAATTTCCAAATCACCTTTGGCATCTATATCCATATCTATCAAGCCATGCCTAGCCACTTGGTCTAACATATGATCCAAGAAAGGAACGCCCGTTAGGAATTTAGTTTCGCCAGTACCCTCTAGGTTTATTTTAATTTTAATTTGTGTTTCAAGCGTATTTCGCTCGACTATTGCAGTACGCTGACTCATTACTTACCTAAATACATTTAAATTATGCGTATTTTACTATAGTTCACTAATAAAACTAATCTAAAATTATTGCGAATACAAAGTAATAGCTTTACCAATTGCTTATGACAGTAGCCCAAGGTAACAAAATGTTTTAGACTAGGTAATCAAGACCCTACAGAATTTTCATCTTTAACCGACTTACTTTATATTGGTTTTTTTGGCACAATAACTTATCGCTGAATAGGAAAGGGATTTTTAAGGACTTATCAACAGGATGTTGCCAAGGATGGGAGTAACAAATGCCAACCAAGCAAACTAAGCGATTGACAAAGCCTCAAGATTTAACCCTTGAGGCTTTTTTATTTATCAAATAATTATGCTCTAGATACCCGTTTTCTTTCGTTTTCCGTTAATAAAATTTTACGTAAGCGAATAGATTTAGGGGTAACCTCCACCAGCTCATCGTCACTAATAAACTCCAATGCCTGCTCTAAAGTCATTTTCTGAATTTTAGCACAGGTTAAGCTTTCATCTGTTCCTGAAGCACGGACGTTAGTTAATGGTTTAGGTTTAGTGGGATTAACAACTAAATCATTGGTACGTGAGTGAATCACAACCAACATACCTTCATAAATCTCATCTCCATTGACAACTAACAATTCACCACGCGCTTGTAGTGGGTACAAGGAATAATCAACCGCCTTGCCTTTTGACATAGAAATAAGCACACCACGAATACGCGAGCCAACATCACCTTCTTTTAAAGGCCCGTAATGATCAAATACGTGATAAAACAAACCCGAACCCGATGTTGCTGTTAAAAACTCTGTTTGAAAACCTAACAAACCACGAGAAGGCACAATATATTCTAGGCGAATACGCCCTTTACCATCGGGAACCATATCTTTTAAGTCACCTTTACGGTCACCTAATTTTTCCATAATCGTACCCTGATGTTCCTCTTCTACCTCAATCGTCACATACTCAAAAGGCTCTGATTTAACACCATCAATTTCTTTAATAATGACTTCTGGACGAGAAACCCCCATTTCAAAGCCTTCTCTACGCATATTTTCAATCAAAACAGATAGATGTAACTCCCCACGTCCCGACACTCTAAATTTATCGGGATCATCGGTAGTTTCAACACGTAAAGCCACATTATGCTGTAACTCTTTTTCTAAACGATCAAATATTTGACGTGTTGTTATAAATTTACCCTCTTTACCTGCGAACGGGGAATTGTTGACTTGAAATGTCATACTGACTGTTGGCTCGTCAATTGATAAGGCAGGTAACCCTTCTACATGGTTAGGATCACATAAAGTTTCTGATATTTGTAACTTTTCAATACCGCAAAAAGCAATAATATCCCCAGCCTGTGCCTCTTCAATTTCTACACGTTCTAAACCGATAAAACCATATAGCTTTAACATCCGCCCACTACGTTTATTACCTTCAGCATCAACCAATGTTAACGGCATATTACGTTTTACTGATCCATGTTGAATACGCCCAATACCAATAACACCTACATAAGAATTGTAATCAAGGCTGATAACTTGCATTTGAAAAGGAGCATCTGTATCAACAGCAGGTGGTGGTACTTTTTCAATCACTGTTTCAAATAAGGGTGTCATATCACCACCAGAAACATCCATCTCTAACCCTGCATAGCCATTAATCGCTGAGGCATAAATAATAGGGAAATCTAATTGTTCATCCGTTGCACCCAAGTTATCAAACAAATCAAATGTTTGATCAACAACCCAGTCAGGGCGAGCACCTGGGCGGTCAATTTTATTAATCACAACAATTGGCTTTAACCCCAAAGCAAAAGCTTTTTGGGTGACAAACCGTGTTTGAGGCATAGGCCCATCTACTGCATCAACTAAGAGCAAAACTGAATCAACCATTGATAAAACACGTTCAACTTCACCACCAAAGTCGGCATGTCCTGGTGTATCCACAATATTAATATGATAGCCATTCCAGTCAATAGCCGTATTTTTTGCCAAAATAGTAATTCCACGCTCTTTTTCAAGGTCATTAGAATCCATCATTCTTTCAGACAATTGCTCATGTTCTGAAAAAGTACCCGACTGTTCTAATAATTTATCAACCAGAGTTGTTTTTCCATGATCAACGTGAGCAATAATTGCTATATTTCTTAATTTTTCTATCACTTTAATATTTTTCTATTTTATTTATGTTTATTTATATACGCTAACATCATATTTTCACTCACCCTTTATCTAGTAAGTGCTAAAAAATAATATTTACTTCGTACCGCTTGTTTTTTTATCCAGCCCCAAAGACTTTACTATTTCTTTAGCCCTGCTCCCAAGGAAGCCCATGAAACCTCCAGCCATCAATATTGCCTCGATGTTTTTCTTCATCTAAAGCACCTTCAAAGCCTTCCACTATATTTATTAACTTCTCAAACCCAGCTTCTTCCAAAGCTTTTGCAGCAGCAACTGAACGCACACCACTCCTACATAAAAGCAGTATAGGTATACTTTTATCGCTTACTTTTTCCTCTACTTGAGCAACAAATAACGCATTTAATTGCATATCTGGAAACTCTTTCCAGGGAATATGAATGCTATTGGGAGGACAACCTACAAAAGAATGCTCTATTGCTGTCCGTACATCGATCATGACTGCCGCTGGGTTATCTTGAAGCAAAGCCCAAGACTGCTTTGGATTTAAATTTTCTATCATCTTTGTGTTAACACTTTTGACCTACAAAAAGAGCTTCATTTCGCTCACCACGCTCTAAATCACCAACAAGGCTGTTTTCCCTGTAAACTAATACAGTCATTGGACTAAAGAGCTGTAATAATTCATTTCTAGCTAATAAAAATGCTGGATTATTAGGACCATTCAAGTCAATTTTTTCTCTGACATAAGTCTGATAAAAAAGCAACCCACCTGATTTTAAAGCACCCATTATCGCATTACACAGGGAACGGTCAAGAAAATGAGCTAAAACAATTACATCAAAGGTATTTTTTGGTAGACTTTCTGGTTTGATAAAAACTTTTTTTATCACAATTTTAAGCGATTTTTTTTGTGCGTTTTGTTGCAATTTATTCAATGCTAGCGATGAAATATCCCAAGCCTGTACTTCCATCTCTTTTTCTGCCAAAAACAATGCATTTGCCCCTAAACCACATGCCAGGTCTAAGGCCAGCCCTTTTGCTGGCAATAAATAATCATTCTGTTTTAAAACATCAGCGACATGAGGGTCATCGGTATTTTTATAAATACTATCCCACTTTAGCTCTATATCCCTTTGGTTCACCCCATCCCCACTCGATTTGGCATCCATTGTTGTAAGAAACCCAGAAAATCTCTAACTTTGGCTGATAAATATTTACGATGTGGGTAAACAGCATGAATTTCCAAGGGTGCAATACTGTACTGTTCAAGTACGACTTGCAACTTACCTTTTTCTATATCCCTCCCAACAATATACTTAGGTAACATAATCAGACCTAAACCACTATTCGCAGCAACTCGAATAGGATCGGCAACATTTGCCTGCATACGCCCACTTACTTTAACTTCTCTTTCTCCCAAGATACCTCTAAACTTCCATTTATCTCTTGGGGGAATAGCCCAGTTTACCAGGCAACTATGGTCAACCAGGTCCTCGGGTTCCTCAGGGATACCGTGCTGCTCAAAATATTCAGGTGCACCACAAACAACTAATGCCGAACTAGCCAATTTCCGAGCAACCAAGCTGGTATCCTGTAACTTACCTAAAAAAATGGCAATATCAACCCCCTCATCAATCAAATCAACGTGACTACTCTTTAGAACTATCTCTACAGTAAGGTCATCATTTTGTTTTAAAAACTCTGCCAGAGCAGGTGCTATATGTGTTGCACCAATCACGGGTGGCGCACTAATTTTTAGCACGCCACGAGGTTCAGCTTGTAAGTGTGTCACAGCCGTTTCCATTTCAGCCACATCAATCAAAACCTGCTGACAGCGCTCTAAATATGAAACGCCCACCTCAGTTAAACTTAAACTTCGCGTTGTTCTATTTAATAAACGGGTATCTAATGCACTTTCTAAGTGCATAATATGCTTTGTTGCCATCGCTCTTGAGATACCTAAATCTCTTGCTGCCCCCGCAAAACTTCCTGCTTTTGCGACACGAACAAAGACATTCATACTTGTTAATTTATCCACTCAACCCCTCTTAACCCCTTTATAAACTAAATTGCTTAAAACACAGCGATAAAACCTTACATGACTATTAACCTATACCAGGTAAGCTTAAAAAAGTACTTTCTTTAAGTTAAGAGGGTTTTGTGATTTTGTATCAGTAAGAGTGACTTTAGCCACAACATTGCGGCTAAAGTCACTCCTACAAAAAACCATTTGTTTCTCATCTTAATAGCACCATCCCGTCTCCAGCAATGAAGAACCGAAAAAGCATTAATTTTATAGTCCCCTGTGGTTTGTTAAGTAGATAACTACATTTATTCTAACATTTGGAAGTGAGGCTTTAGCCTCACTTCCAAAAATATTTACAAGCTTATTAACAAACCACAAACCACGTAAGTTGCAGAGCAGACTAAAGTCCGCTCTAAAAAACCGACGAAAATTTAATTTATTAATTAAAATTGTTAGGGTAATTTTAAACACTTACTTAATCGGCATGAAACATTATTTACAATTAAGAAACAATATATTTAATAATTAACATATTGTAAACAATTTTTTTAGCTGTATAGTAACACCTAACTTATATGAAATCTTTTTTCAGATTAATTTGACTAGATAATTTTCTCGGTCAGCAAGTTTTGGCTTTGTAGCCATGCTTGTAAGTTTACTACCTCCTTGGTGTTGAGATACCAAGCAGATCTCCTCATATTTTCTGCTTGTCTTTATTACCTCTCTTTGCTTTTAAGCTTTGAGAGGTTTTTTTTGCTCTGAAGAAAGTCGTGCAAACACTCTCCATTTAATTTTCAGTTGCTTTCCATAATAAATCACCCACTTCACACTGTGGTACAAACCCTGAAACAGTATTTTTTAGCACGTCCCTTACCCCTTCAAAATCATCATTGTCTATCATGCTGGATAGTTTCTCTATGCTATCTTTTAACTTATTCCACGGAATAACATGCTCTTGGGCCCGCATAATCCTACAATGAGCCGTGTCAGACACATTACCGCCGATTAATAACTCTTCATATAATTTTTCACCGGGCCTCAAACCAGTAAAAATAATTTCAATATCTCCATCAAGATTCTCCTTATCAAGCACCCCCAAACCGCTCAATTTAATCATTCTTTTGGCTAAATCAACTATACGAATAGGCTCTCCCATATCCAAAACAAAAACATCACCACCCAAACCCATTGCCCCTGCTTGAATAACCAACTGAGCAGCCTCAGGTATGGTCATAAAATAACGAATAATACGCGAATCGGTCACAGTAACAGGCCCACCTTTTGCAATTTGCTCTCTAAACAAAGGGATCACCGACCCAGAGGAGCCCAACACATTACCAAACCGTACCATGGTAAACCGTGTACTGTGGTTTTTTTCTAAGCTTAAGCCCTGCAAAATTAACTCAGCAAACCGTTTTGTCGCCCCCATCGTATTGGTTGGTCTTACCGCTTTATCAGTTGAGATTAAAACAAAAGTTTCAACCTTAGTGGTTATTGCCGCCTGCGCAAGGCACAAGGTTCCAAATACATTGTTTTTAATCGCCTCACAAGGGTTTTGCTCTACAAGCGGCACATGCTTATAAGCAGCCGCATGATATATAGTTTGTACTTTAAAAGCTGAACATACTTTCCTTAACCTAATCTCATCAGTAACAGAACCTAATACAGGGGTAATTTCAAAATCCAACCTGCCTTCTGACAAAGCTTGTATTTGTTTTAGCTCCTTATCAATCGAATAAAGAGCAAATTCATTTAATTCAAAAATAACCAGTCTTTTGGGCTGTAAATAAATAATTTGCCGACACAACTCCGACCCTATAGAGCCACCAGCACCACTAACCATAATAACTTTACCTGCAATATTGGTATCAAACAAAGCTCTGTCTGGTGCAACCGTATCCCGACCTAATAAATCTGCAATATCAACTTCTAACAACTCATCAAACTTAACTTTGCCTTGCGCAATATCAGTCATTCCTGGAGTTGTTCTTACATGAACGGGGTAAGGCTCTAATAACTTAATAATTTCACCTCGTCGCCCCCTCGTTGCCGAAGGTATGGCAAGCAAAACTTCAGTTACCCCATGTCGCTCAATCAAATAACTTAAAGAGCTCATGGGATAAATTCTTAAACCATTCACTTTTTGTTTTTGCAACAATTTATTATCATCAATAAATGCCACTGGCTTAAATTCTTGCCCACAATCTAGTGCTGAAGCCAGTTGAACTCCCGCATAACCCGCACCATAAATAATAACGGCTTTTGAGCGACAGTCCCTAGCGACCATCCCTCCTAGTTGCGAATAAGCTTCCGATAACCACCAACGTGCAATAAACCGACTCCCCCCTACAAACAACATAAGAACCAACCAGTTAATAAAAGGAACAGTTCTTGGTACAAGGCCAATTTTGGGGCCTAACAGAAAAACCATCCCAGTAAAAATTAAAGCATATAGCGTAACGGCCTGAAAAATTGCCCATAACGCTCGGCCACCAATATACCGAATAATTGCCCGGTATAAGCCCAGCTTCATAAAAACAGGAATAGCAAGTACAGGCACTATTGAAAACAAAAGCCACTGCCCATCTTGTGGCTCATACGGAAGCCCTAGGCGCAAAGAAAATGCAGTCCATAAGGCAAAAACCACAAATACCATATCAGTAGCTATTAAAATACCTGCCTTTGTAGGCCTTGAAAGTCTAAGAAACCAATTGGCTATTTTATTCATTTTAATTTTTTAAGCATAATGCTTTCCTTTTATTTCCTAACAACCCAGAGACGATAGTTTCTCGTTTAGGCCATAGATATCTACACAGTTTTTATTTATTGTCTCTTACCGCAATACTACTAAGTTGGGCAAATAAAAAAATAGGTAGCCTTGATGTAGTGAAACGAAACCAAAGAAAAGCTCGGATAAACCTTGATTCCACCTTGTTCCATAAGGGAGTCAGTGATTAATATCATATTAGTTAATTATTTCTGTAAGCTGTTTTTCATTTAGCCCAGTAATTTGATGAATAAGCTGCCTACCTAACCCAGCTTTTTAGCTAGCTCAAGAGAGCTTTTTTGCATATAAACCCAGTCTT